>JAJUGK010000016.1 GCA_029268205.1 Nocardioidaceae bacterium | reverse complement strand
GTGGAACCGCAGCGTCCGGGCCAAGCGCACCGGGTTCCGCGATCCCTCCGAGCTCAGCGGCTGAACCCGGGCGGTTGCGCGGGACGGGGCTGTGGACGGCGCGGATGCGGTGTCGGAGCCGGGGCCTAGCGTGGCGTCCATGACGACTCCCACGCTCTCCCTCGGCGCCGACCGGGCCGCGGTCGCCGCACGGGTAATCGCGGCCATGGCCGGCCCCGGGGCCCGGCTGCGTCCCGACCAGGAGACGGCGGTCGCCGCCCTGTGCGAGGACGGCGCCCGGGTGCTGGTGGTGCAGGCAACCGGCTGGGGCAAGTCGGCGGTCTACTGGGCCGCCACCGCCGTACGCCGGGCCGAGGGCGCCGGTCCCACGCTGGTCGTCTCGCCGCTGCTGTCGCTGATGCGCGACCAGGTGGCCGCCGCCGCCCGGGCGGGTCTGCGCGCGGCCACGGTGAACTCCGCCAACATCGACGACTGGTCCGGCATCGAGCGCGACCTGGTCGACGGCGCGCTCGACGTGTTGCTGGTCTCCCCGGAGCGGCTGGCCAACCCCGGCTTCGGCCGGCGGGTCCTCGACGCGCTCACCGGTCGACTGGGGCTGGTGGTGATCGACGAGGCGCACGCCGTCTCCGACTGGGGGCACGACTTCCGGCCCGACTACCGCCGCGTCTCCGACGTGCTCCAGCGCCTCCAGCCCACCACCCCGGTGCTCGCCACGACCGCGACCGCCAACGCCCGCGTGACCGACGACGTCGCCGCGCAGCTGGGGGAGGCCACGCTGGTGCTGCGCGGCCCGCTGGCCCGGGCCAGCCTGCAGCTGGCGGTGGTCGACCCGGGGCGGGGCGAGGGGTACGACCGGCTCAGCCCCCTCGACCGCTACGCCTGGGTCGTCGACCACCTCCCGCGACTCCCGGGCAGCGGCATCATCTACACCCTCACCGTCGCCGACGCCCACCGGCTGGCAGGGGCCATCGCGGCGCTCCACCCCGATCTGCCGGTGGCGGCCTACACCGGTCAGCTCGACGGTGCCCGGCGCGAGGAGCTCGAGGACGCGCTGCTGGCCAACCGGGTCAAGGCGCTGGTCGCCACCTCGGCGCTGGGGATGGGCTACGACAAGCCCGACCTCGGCTTCGTCGTGCACGTCGGCGCCCCGCCGTCCCCGGTGTCGTACTACCAGCAGGTCGGGCGTGCGGGTCGCGCCCTCGACCACGCGCTGGCCGTCCTGTTGCCCGCCGAGACCGACGACCGGGTCTGGGACTACTTCGCCACGGCCACCATCCCGGTGCCGGCCCAGGTCGAGGCGGTGCTGGCGGTCCTCGCGGCGAGCGGCGAGCCGATGTCGGTGCCGAGTCTCGAAGCCGAGACCGGCGTCCGCCGCACCCGGGTGGAGCTGATGCTCAAGCAGCTCGCGGTCGAGGGCGTCGTCGAGCGCACCGAGGCGGGATGGGCCGCCACCGGCACGCCGTGGACCTTCGACGCCGAGCACTACGACGGGGTCATCGCCGTCCGCCGGCGCGAGGCCGACATCATGCGCTCCTACACCCGGTCCGAGGGCTGCTTGATGCAGCTGTTGCAGCGCTCCCTCGACGACCCCTCGGCCGAGCCGTGCGGACGGTGCTCGGCCTGTCTGGGCACGCTCCCGCCCGGGCTCGAGCAGCGGCCGACGGTCGAGACCCGGCGCGCGGTCGCGGCGCTGCTGCGCCGGCAGCAGCACGCCGTCGATCCGCGCAAGATGTGGCCGGGTGGGGCGTTCGGTTCCCGCGGCCGGATCGCCGCCGGCGAGCTCGCCGAGACCGGACGCGCGCTGATCCACGCCGACGCCCCCGAGTGGAGCGAGGTCGTCGCGCAGACCTTCGCCCGTGACCAGGAGGCGACCGACGAGCTGCGCGACGCGGTGGTGGGTGTGCTCAGCGACTGGCGCGGCAGTTGGCCGGAGCGGCCCGAGGTCGTTGTCGGCCTCGCGGCAGCCGGGTTCCCGCTGCTGGTCGACTCGCTGGTGTCCCACGTCGCTGCGCGCGGTCGGCTGGACACCGCGGGAGTACTCGATCTGCCCCCGGCCCCGGCCGACCTGAGCTCGGCCGACGAGGCGGCCTGGTGGCGCGACCAGCTCCTCGAGCACACCCCGCCGCAGGTCGGTGATCGGGCGGTGCTGCTGGTGGTCGACGCCTCGTCCTCGCTCTGGCCGGTCACGGTGGTGGCCTCGTGGCTGCGGCGCGCCGGTGCCCGGCGGGTGCTGCCGCTTCTCGTCCACCGGCGCGTGTGAGGGCGGACTGAACCGGCCGCGTACGCTTGCCGGGTGGCACCCGAACCTGTCTCCAGCGCGATCCCCGACCTGGCGAGCCTGCACGCGCGCGGCGCGGCGCAGCAGCCCAGCTACCCCGACCCCGCCGCCGTGCAGGCGGCCGTGCAGAAGCTGCGCGGCATGCCGCCGCTGGTGTTCGCGGGGGAGTGCGACGACCTCAAGACCAAGCTCGCGGCGGTCGCGCGCGGGGAGGCGTTCCTGCTCCAGGGCGGCGACTGCGCCGAGACCTTCGACGGCGTGACGGCCGACAACGTCCGCAACAAGCTGCGGGTGCTGCTGCAGATGGCGGTCGTGCTGACCTACGCGGCCTCCGTGCCGGTGGTGAAGCTCGGCCGGCTCGCCGGGCAGTACGCCAAGCCGCGCTCGTCCGACACCGAGACCCGCGGCGACCTCACGCTGCCGGCCTACCGGGGCGACGCGGTCAACGGCTTCGCCTTCACCCCGGAGGCGCGGGTCCCCGACCCGCAGCGGTTGGTCGACGTCTACCACGCCTCCGCGGCGACCCTGAACCTCGTACGCGCCTTCGTCACCGGCGGCTACGCCGACCTGCGCCAGGTGCACGCCTGGAACACCTCCTTCGTGCGGTCCAGCGGGGTCGGGGCCCGCTACGAGCAGATCGCCGACGAGATCGAGCGCGCGCTGACGTTCATGAAGGCCATCGGGGCCGACCCCGAGGAGTTCCACCGCGTCGACTTCCACTCCAGCCACGAGGCGCTGGTGCTGGAGTACGAGCACGCGATGACCCGCATCGACTCGCGCACCCAGGCGCCGTACGACGTCTCGGCGCACTTCCTGTGGATCGGCGAGCGCACCCGGCAGATCGACGGCGCGCACGTCGAGCTGCTCTCGCGTGTGCGCAACCCGATCGGGGTCAAGCTCGGTCCGACCACCACCCCCGACGACGCGATCGCGCTCGCCGAGAAGCTCGACCCCGAGCGCGAGCCGGGGCGGCTGACCTTCATCACCCGCATGGGCGCGGGCAAGATCCGTGACCTGCTGCCGCCGCTGGTGGAGAAGGTCGAGGCGGCCGGTGTGAAGGTGGCGTGGGTGTGCGACCCGATGCACGGCAACACCTTCGAGGCGTCCTCGGGCTACAAGACCCGCCGCTTCGACGACGTCATCGACGAGGTCCAGGGCTTCTTCGACGTCCACCGCGGCCTCGGCACCTGGCCCGGCGGGCTGCACGTCGAGCTCACCGGTGACGACGTCACCGAGTGCGTCGGCGGCGGCGAGGCACTGGCGGAGGCCGACCTCGGCAACCGCTACGAGTCGGTCTGCGACCCGCGGTTGAACCGGGTGCAGTCGCTGGAGCTGGCCTTCCTGGTCGCCGACATGCTCCGCCGGCGCGGCGAGACCCCGGTCGACGCCCGGTGAGCGACGTCGCCGTCGACCTCCGCAGCGACACCGTCACCCGGCCCACCGCCGGGATGCGCGAGGCGATGGCACGCGCCGAGGTCGGCGATGACGTCTACGGCGAGGACCCCACGGTCCGGGCGCTCGAGGAGCGGGTCGCGGCCCTGCTCGGGCACGAGGCCGCGCTGTTCACCCCCACCGGGTCGCTGGCCAACGTACTGGCGCTGCAGGGGCTGGTCCGGCCGGGACAGGAGGTGCTCTGCGCCGCCGATGCCCACATCGCCCGCGCCGAGCTCGGAGTGCACGGCGCGGTCAGCGGCCTGACCATGCGCACCTGGACCGATGGTCCGCTCGCGCTGGACCAGATCCGCGACCTGCACGCCCCCGACCTGGGTCCGTTCTTCGTGCCCACAGCGGCGGTGTCGGTGGAGAACACCCATAACTTGTCCGGCGGCGCGGTGCTCCCGCTCGCCGAGCTCGAGGAGCTGCGGGCCTGGGCCGACGCGCACGGCATCCGCCTCCACCTCGATGGTGCGCGCCTGTGGAACGCGGCCGTCGCCACCGGCGTCGACATGGCGGCGTACGGACGGCTCTTCGACGCGGTCGCCGTGTGCCTGTCCAAAGGACTCGGGGCGCCGATCGGGTCGCTGGTCGTCGGCTCGGCCGACCACATCGCGCAGGCGCGCGTGTGGCGCAAGCGGCTCGGCGGGGGCATGCGTCAGGTCGGCGTCCTGGCCGCGGCCGGCTTGTACGCCCTCGACCACCACGTCGACCGGCTCGCCGACGACCACGCGCACGCGCGGCTGCTGGCCGAGGCGTGCGGGGTCGACACCGCCACGGTGGCGACCAACATGGTTCTGGTCCACGACGTCGACGTGGCGGCGTTCGTCGCCGCCTGCGCGGCGGAGGGCATCGCCGTGAGCGCGGTCGGACCGCGCACGGTGCGCCTGGTGACGCACCTCGACGTCACCCGCGATCAGGTCGAGCTGGCCCGCCCGGTCCTGGCGCGGGCGCTGGCGTCGACCCGGCCCACCGCGGCGGGCAGCTGACGCACCGCGGTCGCCAGCGCGCGCAGGTCGCCCCCGAGCAGCGCCTGCGGGCCGTCGCAGAGCGCCTTCTCCGGCTCCGGGTGCACGTCGACGATGATCCCGTCGGCACCGACCGCGATCGCGGCGCGGGAGAGCGGGACCACCAGGTCCTTGCGGCCGGCGGCGTGCGAGGGGTCGATGATGATCGGCAGGTGTGAGGCCGCCTGGATCACCGGCACCGCGGAGATGTCGAGGGTGTTGCGGGTGGCCGGCTCGAAGGTCCGGATGCCGCGCTCGCAGAGCACGACGTCGAGGTTGCCGCGCTGGGCGATGTATTCGGCCGCCATCAGCCACTCCTCGATGGTCGCGGTCATCCCGCGCTTGAGCAGCACCGGCTTGCCCGCCTCGCCGACCGCCTGCAGCAGCCCGAAGTTGGCGGCGTTGCGCGTGCCGATCTGCAGCATGTCGGCGTGCTCGGCGACCACCGCGACGTCGCGGGCGTCGACCACCTCGGTCACGACGGGGAGCCCGGTGACCTCCCGCACGTCGGCGAGGATCTCGAGGCCGCGCACGCCGAGCCCCTGGAAGGCGTACGGCGAGGTGCGCGGCTTGAAGGCGCCGCCGCGCAGGAGGGTCGCCCCGGCGGCCTTGGCCATCTCGGCCGCCTCGAGCGTCTGCTGCGGCGTCTCGACCGCGCACGGACCGGCGATGAAGGTGAAGGTCTCCGGCCCGATCGGCACCTGCTTCTCGGCCGGACCGACCCACACGGTCGAACGGTCGGGGTGGTGCTGGCGGCTGACGAGCTTGTAGGGATCGGAGATCCGGTGCACGTCGGCGACGCCCGGCAGACTGCGCAGGTTGAGGTGGTGGAAGGACTCGATGTCGCCGACCAGCCCGATGATCGTGCGCACGACGCCCTTGCTGACGAAGGCCTCGCCGCCGACACCCTCGACCCGCTCGACGACCCGACTGACCTCTTCGTCCGTTGCGCCCGGCGCCATCACCACGACCATGCCCTCAGGCTACGGCCCCCGCCGCCGGCCTCCCGCCGGTTATCGCAGAGCGGACCGCGGCTTTCGAATTCGCCACATATGTGGCGATTTTGCGCGACACGCCGACAGGAACGTGTCCAAGGTGCCAGAGTCGCCACATATGTGGTGATTCCTGTGACAGGTGGGACGGTCACACCGCGGTGCGGAGCTCCTTGAGCAGGGGGAGGCAGGCCGAGTCGGGGGTGCCGGAGTCGGGGGTCTCGAGGACGAGGGGGACGCCCTCGGTGGCGGGGTGGGCGAAGATCTCGGAGAAGGCGGTGGTCCCGATGTGGCCCTCGCCGATCCGTTCGTGCCGGTCCTTGAAGGCCCCGCGTACGTCCATCGAGTCGTTGGCGTGGATCAGCCGGAGGCGCCCGGGTCCGCCGATCTCGACGAGCCGGTCGAGGGTCGCGGTGGTGCCACCGGGCTCGTCGAGCGGTGCGCCGGCGGCGAAGACGTGGCAGGTGTCGAGGCAGATCCCCGCCCGCGGGTGGTGGTCGAGCACATCGAGATAGGCCGCGAGGTCGTCGACGCCGGCACACAGCGACTGGCCCTGACCGGCGGTCGGCTCCAGCAGCAGGTACGGCGCGTCGGGCCCGGCGGCGTCGAGGGCGTCGAGCAGGGGGAGCAGCGACTCGCGCACCTGCGCCAGCGCCCGCTCGACCGAGCCGGTGGCGACGCAGGAGCCGGTGTGGACCACCACGCCCTCGGCGCCGATCTCGGTGGCCCGGCGCAGGTTGTGGGCCACGCTGGCAGTGGACTTCTCGAGCGTCGCCGGGGTCGGGCTGCCGAGGTTGACCAGGTAGGGGGCGTGGATGAAGGCCCGGGTGCCGGTGGCCTCGCACAACCGCCGGAACTCCTTGTCCTGTGCGGGGTCGCCGGCGCTGAGCGCCCAGCCACGCGGGTTGCCGACGAACACCTGCAGCGTCTCGGCACCGATCTCCCGGGCGCGGGCGAACGCGCCGGCGGCCAGCCCTTTGCCGACCGGGAGGTGGGAGCCGAGCGGGTTGCGGCGGGCGGGGTCGACGGGGGAGGCACTCACCCGGCCATCACACCAGGATCAGCGTGATCGTCGACCCGCGGGGTGCCATCGATCCCTGGCGCGGATTGCTGCGTACGACGTACTCGAGTCCGACGTAGAGGTCGCTGCGGCTGGTGGCGACCTGGAAGCCGGCCGCCTCGAGCCGACGGGTCGCCTCGGCGACCCCCACGCCCTGCACCCGCGGCACCTGCACCATCTCCGGGCCCCGGGAGACCACCAGCCGGACGGTGTCGCCGCGGAAGAGCGTGCCGGTGCTCGGGTTCTGCGAGATCACCCGGCCCTCGGGGACGTCGTCGCTGTATTCGGCCGATCGCTCGACCTCCAGGCCGGCCTCACCGAGCACCTGCTCGGCCCGGTCGGCCGGCTTGCCGGTGAAGTCACGCACCTCGATCGGCCGCCGGCCCTTGCTGACGACCAGCGCCACCGCGGAGTCCCGCCGCAGCTCGGTGCCGGCGGCCGGCTTCGTGCGGATCACCACGCCCTCGGCGACGCGCTCGTGGAAGCGCTCGGTGACCTCGCCGACGTCGAGGTTCTGCTCGGCGAGCGCCTCCCGCGCCCGCTCCTCGGTCTCACCGCGCAGGGCGGGCACCTCGTAGCGCTCGGGCCCGAGGGAGAGGACGACGACCACGGTGCCGTCGTCGAGGATCCGCGATCCGGCACCCGGGTCGGTGCTGATGACCGAGCCGGCCGTCACGGTCTCGCTGTGGGCGCGGTCACCGACGGTCAGCGACAGCCCGGCGGCCTCGACCTTCGCGCGGGCGTCGGCCTCGGAGAGGTTGATCAGGCTCGGGGTGGTCGTGTAGCGGGCGACCCCGAACCAGTACGCCGCGCCGCCGCCGGCCAGCACCAGCAGCAGGATCAGCAGCACCACGAGGGGCCCGCGACGACGGGACCGCCGGGGCGGCGGGGGAGACGGAGCGACCGCCTCGGGCCGCGACGGCGTACGACTGCGGTCGAGCACCACGGCGGCCGCGGAGGCCGGCACGACCGGGACGATGCGGGTGTGCTCGGCGCCGGGTCCGGACTCGGACCACCCGTCGAGCTCGTCGGCGAGGTCCTCGCGGGTGTCCTCGCGTCCGTACGCCGGGGGGAGCAGGTCGGCGACCAGGTCGGGGTCGCTGCGCAGGCCGTCGTCGAGGGCCTGGCGGACGCGATGGACGTGGTGGAGCAGGACGCCGGCGTCGGCGGGTCGCTGGTCGCGGTCGCGGGCGGTCGCGCGGGCGACCAGCGCGTCGACGTAGTCGGGCACGTCGGGGACGACCGCCGACGGCGGCGGGATGTCCTCGTGGACGTGTTTGTAGGCGACCTGGATGGGTGACTCGCCCTCGTGCGGCTTGCGTCCGGCGAGCATCTCGTAGAGCAGGATGCCGGCGGCGTAGACGTCGGCCCGGGCGTCGGCGACGCTGTCGACGACCAGCTCCGGCGCGAGGTAGGACACCGTGCCGATCAGCACCCCGCCGGTCGCGGTGTGCTGGGTCTCGGCGCTGACCGCACGCGCCAACCCGAAGTCGGCGACCTTGACCCGGCCGTCGTCGGCGATGAGGACGTTCTCGGGCTTGACGTCGCGGTGGACCAGGCCGGCGGCATGCGCGGCGGCCAGCGCGGAGAGCACGGGCTCGAGCAGGTCGAGCGCCCGTCGCGGGGCGAGCGGGGCCTCGGCGCGGAGCACGTCGCGCAGGGTCCGGCCCTCGACGTACTCCATCGCCAGGAACAGCGTGCCGTGGTCGTCGCCCTGGTCGAACACGCCGACCACGTTGGGGTGGGAGAGCCGGGCCGCGGAGCGGGCCTCGCGCACGAACCGGGCGGCGAAGTCGTGGTCGTCGCCCAGCCCGGTGTGCATGATCTTCACCGCGACCGGACGGTCCAGGCGCAGGTCGGTGGCGCGGTAGACCGTGGCCATCCCGCCCCGGGCCACGCGGTCGCCGACCTCGTACCGGCCGTCGAGCACCCGCCCGACGATCGGGTCCGAGGCTGTCCGGTCGACCACGCATCCTCCTGGACTCGTCCAGGGGCGGTCCGAGTGAGGGCCCCTGTGGATCAGCGACCGATTTTACGGTCGAAGCGCTGTTTCAGGGCCATCACGTTGCGGACGTAGGCCCGCGTGTCGTCGTACGGTCCGTGGCGGCGCAGCCCTGCGAGCCCCTGATAGTACGCGGCGACCGCGCGCCGGGGCGGCTCGAGCGAGGTCAGCAGGTCGAGCAGGGCCACGCCGGCGGTGACGTTGTCCTGCAGGTCGCGCGGGTCGAGGGTGCGGCCGGCCCGCGGCGACATCCACTCCGCGGTCCCGGGCAGGACCTGCATCGACCCGATCGCGTCGGCCGACGAGACCACGTGCTGCTGCCAGCCCGACTCCTGCCACGACAGCGCCAGCGCGAGCGCCGGGTCGACGCCCCAGCTGCGCGCGGTGCGCTCGATGGTGCGGCGCACCTCCGATCGGCTGTGCCGCGGCGGGTTCGCGACGCGCGAGCGGTCCCTCCGGGTCCGCTCGCTCTCCTTCGGCTTCGACCGCTGCGGCTTCGCCCGGTCCGGCTTGGTGCGCTCCGTGCCGCCGGCGGTCTCGGGGCGTCCGGGCACCTCGCCGGGGTCGAGTGCGGAGAGCACCACCGGGACGGTGATCGTCTCCCCGGCCCGCAGGGTCGCGCTCGGACCGAGGTCGTTGACCGCGATCAGCTCCGCGGTCCAGGCGTGCAACCGGGTCGCGATCCCGGTCGCGGTGTCGCCCGGCCGCACCGTGTAGTCGACGTTCTTGCGGTCCTCGGCCGCGGCCGCGGGCGGTGGGGCGAGTGCGAGTCCGACCGCGAGGGCCAGGCTGCCGGCGAGCGCCCCGCGGCGCACCCCGCGCCCCTGGGTGGTCTTCCCGAGAGTGGTCATCACCCCTCCCTACCCCTGTCGCCCAGTGGTACACAAGGGGCAGAAGGGACGCATGGGGCCGCGCCCGGCACCCGGAGGGAGCACCCCGGCGGTCCGGCGGGGGCGGCGCGGCCGGCAGAATGGACCCATGAGCTCGTCCCCCCTGCCGTCCGGCGACACCGATCTCGGCGCGCTGATCGCCGACTGGATCGACTGGCACCAGGCCGGCGAGGTCCTCGGCGTGAGCCCCAACCGCGTACGCCGGCTGGTGGCCGAGCATCAGCTCGCCGCAGCGGTCCCGGCCGAGGGGGTCGGGATCCGGCTGCCGGCCGAGCAGTTCCAGGACGGGGAGATCGTCAAGGGACTCTCGGGTCTGCTGATGCTGCTCCACGACAACGGGTTCGACGACCGGGAGGCGTTGGCGTGGCTGTTCACCGCCGACGAGACGCTGCCCGGGCGGCCCATCGACGCGCTGCGGGAGAACCGCGGCTCGGAGGTGAAGCGGCGCGCGCAGGCGATGGCCTGAGGCCCTGAGGTCCCGCCTCAGAGTTCGCGGCGCACGGCCGCGAGCGCGAGCTCGCGCAGCTCCTCGCGCGCCTGCGGGTGCACCGGAGCCGCACCGAGGGCGGCGAACGCGTCCTCGGTGAGGGAGTCGATGAGCTTCTCCACCGTCTCGACCGCGCCCGAGCGCCGCAGCAGGTCCTGCAGCTGCGCGACCGCGGTCTCGTCCAGCGGCGTGCCCAGTCCGGCGTCGAGCTGCCGGGCGTCGTCCTCGGTCAGCCCGGCGAGCGCGTGCGCGATCAGCACGGTGCGCTTGCCCTCGCGCAGGTCGTCACCGGCCGGCTTCCCGGTGACCGCCGCGTCACCGAGCGCGCCCAACAGGTCGTCGCGCAGCTGGAAGGCCTCGCCGACCGGGAGGCCGAAGTCGGTCAGCGCCGCGAGCTGCTCCGTGCTGGCGCCGGCCAGGGCCGCGCCGATGTGCAGCGGGCGCTCGACGGAGTACTTCGCGGACTTGTAGCGCAGCATCCGCATGGCCTCCTCGACCGAGACCCGACCGCGGGTCTGCACCGACACGTCGAGGAACTGCCCGGCGATCACCTCCGAGCGGGTCAGGTCGAGCAGCCGCATCGCGGCGGTGACCCGGTCGGCGGGCAGGCCGCACTCGCGCAGCAGCTCGTCGGCCCAGCTCAGCAGCAGGTCGCCGAGCAGGATCGCCGCCGCGGCGCCGTAGCCGTCGGCGTCGCCGGGCCACCCCGCGTCGCGGTGCCGGTCGGCGAAAGCCACGTGGGTGGCGGGCCGGCCGCGCCGAGTGTCGGAGGAGTCCATGAAGTCGTCGTGGACCAGCGCGCTCGCGTGCAGGATCTCCAGCGCCGCGCAGGCCCGCAGCAGGGCGTCGTACGTCGCCGCGTCGTTCTCGACCCCCGGGCCGTGGACGGCGACGAAGCCGGCACGGCAGAACGCGGCCCGCAACCGCTTGCCGCCGCGCAGCGCGGTCCGGGCCTCCTCGATCAGCAGCGCGGCGTCGGCGCCGAGCGGCTCGAGCCGCCGGGCGTGCCCGTCCACCACCGTGTCGAGCGTCACCTGCACCTGGTCGGCAAACGAGATCACGCCGTCAGCGTACGGGTGCGGCCGTACCCTGGCCGGTATGGCCCTGGGTCTCCCGTCGCGCATGCCAGGTGGTCACGCCATCGTCGACCTCCTGGCCGCCGGCGAGCGGTCGTTCTCCTTCGAGTTCTTCCCGCCGAAGGACGCCGAGGGGGAGCGCGCCCTGTGGCGCGCGATCCGGGAGTTGGAGCCGCTGCGGCCCACGTTCGTCTCGGTCACCGAGGGCGCCGGCGGCTCGACCCGCGACGGCACCGTCGGCATCACCGAGCGGATCGCCGCCGAGACCACCCTGACCCCGATGGCGCACCTGACCTGCGTCGGCCAGACCGTCGAGGAGCTCCGCCACGTGATCGGCCGGTACGCCGACGCCGGCGTGCGCAACGTGCTCGCGCTGCGCGGCGACCCGCCGACCGGGCCGGGGACGGCGTGGCAGTCCACGCCCGGTGGGCTCGACTACGCCAGCGAGTTGGTCGCGCTCACGCGTTCGCTGGGTGACTTCAGCGTCGGCGTCGCGGTCTTCCCGCTCGGCCACCGCGACGCGGCGAGCCTGGATCACGACCTGGAGGTGATGGTCGCCAAGGTCGAGGCCGGCGCGCAGTTCGGCATCACCGAGATGTTCTTCCGGGCCGAGGACTACTTCGGTCTCCGCGAGCGCTGCGACCGCGCCGGCATCGACATCCCGATCCTGCCCGGCATCATGCCGATCCTCAGCGCCCGCTCGATCGTCCGGATGGCCGAGCTCTCCGGCCGGGAGGTCCCGCCCGAGGTCGTGGCCCGCTTCGACGGGGTGGACGACCCCGCCGAGGTACGCCGCATCGGCGTCGAGATCGCCACCGAGCTGTGCGACGAACTGCTCGCGGGCGGTGCGCCCGGGCTGCACTTCTTCACCCTCAACCGCTCCCGCGCCACGCGCGAGATCTTCGAGGGGCTCACCGTCAACGCCTGAGCGGGGAGCGGGGAGTCGCCAGTCAGGCGGGTCCGACCTCCTGGGCCAGCAGCGCGGAGCTGAGGGCCACGAACGGCACGCCCGCACCGGGGGCCGCGTGCGCGCCGCCGGCGAAGACGCCCGGCACCGGGGTGCGCGTGGAGAGGCGGTCGGTCAGCGTGCGCCGACCCTGCCACGCCACCCCGTACGGCGATCCGTGCAGCCGCTCGACCAGCTCGCGGGGGTTCTCGTCGATCCGGGTGACCACGTGCGGCCGCAGGTCGAGGCCGTAGCGGGCCAGCGCGGTCACGGGATCCTCGGAGATGCGCCCGCGCGCCAGGAGGGTCGCCCCGACGCCGCCGTCCGGGCCGCTGCCGCTGCGACGTACGACGATGGTGGGGTCGCGGTGGAAGACGATCTCCGCCGGCAGGTCGGGAGCGGTGCCGGCCAGCCCGAGGTGGCAGACCACCGGCGGGAGCGCGGGCATGGTGCGCGCGACCAGCGGTGCGAGCGCCGGCAACCGCCGCGGATCGACCGCGCAGACCACGATCTCGGCGCCGTGCTCGCCGGACGCGGTGGTCACGCCGACCGCCCGTCCATCGCGCACGGCGACGTCGGTCACGGCGGTGTCCAGGTGCACCTCGACCCGGCGCTCGCGCAGTCGTTTGGTCAGCACCTCGGTAAGCCGGCCGAGTCCGCCCGGGACGGTCCAGACCCCGAACTTCTGCTCGACGTAGTCGAGGACCCCCCACCACGCCGGCACGTTGCGCGGGTCGTGCCCGCCCTGCACCGCGTGGTGGAGCGCGATCACCCGCAGCCGCGGGTCCTTCAGGGAGCGCTTGACCCGCCGGTGCAGGGTCTCCCGGGTGAAGAGCAGGTCGCGGACGCTGCGGTCGACGAGGTCGAGGGCCCACGGACGCTCGAGGTACTCCTTGCGGACGACCTCCCACGGTTCGTGGGAGGCCTCGGTCCAGGCCAGCCACTGGGCCGCGACGCGTTCGCCGAACGCATCCCGCAGCGCCTCCTCCTGCGGAGCGCGACCGGCGCGGAGGACGACCCGGGAGTCGTCGTCGAACCGGTGCTCGCGGAACTCCTCCACGGCGACCAGATCGATCTCCCGATCCAGCGGGCGACCGGACTTGCGGAAGAGGTCGCGCACCGCGCCCGGCAGTGCCGTCGCGGTCGGTCCGGCGTCCCAGGTGTAGCCGTCCCGGGTGTGCGACCCGAGCGCACCACCCAGCTCGGCGCGTGCCTCGAACAGGCTCACCTCGTGACCGATCTTGGCCAGGCGCACCGCGGCCGCGATGCCGCCCAGGCCCCCACCGACCACTGCCACCCGTGCCATCGCTCAGCCCTCCGGGGTCGTACGGCCGTCGGTCGCGGCACCGCTGTCGTCGGCGTTGCTGTCGTCGGCGTTGTTGTCGTCGGCGCTGTCGTAGGAGGGGCTGTCGTCGGAGGGGCGGGCGAGTGTGCGCCAGTAGCGCACCACGCGCACCAGCCGGCCGTGGTGGTCCTCGATCCGCTCGCCACCGTCGACGACCCACCCGCGCCGCTCGTAGAACGTCCGTGCGCGGACGTTGTCGGCGAGCACCCACAGCGTCGCCTCGTCGAAACCGTGGTCGACCAGGGCCGCCTCCGCCGCGTCGAGCAGCGTGGCGCCGATGCCGCGGTCCCACCAGGGCCGCAGCAGATAGATCGCCGCGACCTCGCCGGTGCCCGGCTCGACGTCGGCGTCGCGGCTGGGGCAGACCCCGACGAACCCCACGGTGCGGTCGCCGACCCGGGCGAGCAGCAGGGAGTTGCGGTCGGGCACCGCGTCGAGGAACTCCGCCCAGCGTCGGGTGCGCAGCTCCACCGAGAGGGTGTCGAGCAGCTCCACCGGCAGGATCCCGTCGTAGGCCTGCTGCCAGGTGGTGACATGCACGTGGGCGATGTCGGCGGCGTCGGCGGGGACGGCGGGGCGCATCCGGACGTCGTCGGGGGTCGGGCTCACGGGGTCGGCTCGCCGCTGGGTTGGGGTCCGGGCTCGACGTCGACCGGGGTCGCGCCGGTCAGGGCGCGCAGCTCGTCGTAGCTGGTGCTGAACACCGCGGCCGGATGACCGGCGGCCGCCCACACCACCGGATGCCGCGACAGCCAGGGGTCGATCCAGGTCGGCACCGGCGCCGGGTGGGCGAAGGGGGAGACCCCGCCGATCACCTGTCCGGTGTGGGCACGGACGAAGTCGGGCTTCGCGCGGCGCAGGTCCCGACCGATCGCCGCCGAGACCGTGGGGACGTCGACCCGGTGCGCCCCCGAGGTGAGGATCAGCACCGGCTCGCCGCCGGCGTCGAAGAGCAGGCTGTTGGCGATCGCGCCCACCTCGCAGCCCAGTGCCTGCGCGGCGAGCGCCGCGGTGTGCACCGAGTCCGGTAGGACGCGGATCTCGCCGGTGCCACCCCGGGCGGCCAACTCGGCCCGGAACCTGGCGATCGAGGGGTGCTCGCGGTCGGCGTCGGTCATGCGGGTGACTCTAGGAAACCCCGGGCGCGACGTGCTGCCCCGGGCGGGGGAGAATGGGTGCGCCCGCAACCGGCACCGGACGAGGGGCGCCGTACCCGGCCAGCGACAAGACGGCGCGGAGGAGTGGTGCGTCGTGCTCGCGTGGATCGTGCTGATCGGGTCCGGGGTCCTGGAGGCCGTCTGGGCCACCGCGCTGGGACGTTCCGACGGGTTCACCCGGCCGGTGCCGACGACGGTGTTCGGGGTGGCGGTCGTGGTGAGCATGGTCGGGCTGGCCTGGGCGATGCGGACCCTGCCCACGGGGACGGCCTACGCCGTGTGGGTCGGGATCGGCGCGGGGCTCACGGTGGTCTACGAGATGGTCTCCGGCGCGGAGCCCTTCGCGGTCGTACGCCTGCTGCTGGTCGCGGGCATCATCGGCTGCGTGATCGGGCTGAAGCTGGTCTCCTGAGGCACCGCGCCCGTCGGTCTTGACCCGGTGTCGGCGCCGGGGGCTACTCTCCTGCCAGGGTCGAACACCTGTTCGATGCAGAAGGGAAGTCCCATGACACACCACCTCGTCCCCGACGCCGCGGTGACCGCGCTCGAGCGGTCGGCCAGCACGCTGCAGGAGGCGGTCGCGGCGACCGCTCCGGGTCGGCGCTACGCGCTCGCCCATGTGGCCGCACTGCAGGCCACTGCCGCGATCCTCGCTGCCCGGGCCCGCCCCGCGACGCCGCGCGGCCGACGCCAGCGCAACGCCTGGGTGCTCCTCGCCCGGGTGGCTCCGGAGTTGGAGGAGTGGGCGACCTTCTTCGCCGCCGGCGCGGCGAAGCGCGCGGCCGCCGAGGCCGGCGCCCGGCACGCGGTGACCGAGCGCGAGGCCGACGACCTGGTGCGCGAGGCCGATCACTTCCTGGCGATCGTCGAGCGTGCCCTCGGGTTCGCCGTCGGCACGGTCGTGGTCACCCGACTGCCGGCGGCCCTCCCCGTCGACCGTGTCGGGCGGGCCGGTTAGGGGTGTGCGGTGAGAGAGTGGGAGGCATGGCCAGCCCACCGCCACCGTCCTCCCGTCCCGCGAGCCCGGGTCAGCGGCGCAGCCTCGCCCGTACGGCCGTCGTGTGGAGTGCCCTCGAGCAGGCGTTGCAGGAGCGGGGGCCGCAGGGGTTGCGGGTGCTCGACATCGGCGGCGGCACGGGCGGCTTCGCCGTGCGCGTCGCCGGCCTGGGGGCCGACGTCGTGGTCGTCGACCCCAGCCCCGACGCCCTGGCTGCCCTGGGCCGCCGAGCGCGCGAGGACGACGTCGCCGAGCGCGTCCGCGGCGTTCAGGGCGATCTGGACTCCCTGCGGTCGGTCGTCGGGGAGCCCGTCGACGTGGTGCTGTGCCACGGGGTGCTCGACGTGGTCGCGCATCCCGACCGGGCCTGGGAGGCCTTCGCCGACGTGCTCGCGCCGGGCGGGCTGCTCAGCGTCGTGGTCGCACAGCTGCACGCCGCGGTGCTCACCCGCGCCATGGCGGGTCATCTCCACCAGGCGCGCGAGCTGCTGGTCTCGCCACAGGTCGACGAGGGGCCGCGGCGCTTCACCGAGGACGACCTGCGCGCCGCGGCCGCACGCAGCGGTTTCACCGTCTCCGCCGTCCACGGGGTCCGGGTCTTCGCCGACCTCGTCCCGGCGGCGCTGCTCGACCTCGAGCCCGGCGCGGTCGAGGCACTGGTCGCCCTCGAGGAGTCGGTCGCCGAGCGTCCGGAGTACCTCCCCCTCGCCCAGCAGCTGCACGTGCTCGCCATCCGCGCCTGAGGCGCGGCCGGCCCGAGCCGCCGCCGGAGCCGGCGGTGGGTGAGGGCGGGCGTACAACGCGGGAGTGCCGGCTGCTGCACGTCGACATGGACTGCTTCTACGCCTCGGTGATGCTGCGCGACCACCCCGACCTCGTCGGGGCCCCGGTCATCGTGGGCGGTGCCGATCGCGGCGTCGTGCTGTCGGCGAACTATCCGGCGCGGGCGGCGGGGGTCCGTTCGGGCGTGCCGACCCGACAGGCCCTGCGGGTGTGTCCCGACGCGGTCGTCCTCGCTCCCGACTTCACCGCCTTCAGCGAGGTCTCGCGCGCGGTGCTCGCGATCTTCGAGGAGTTCACCCCGCAGATCCAGGTGCTCTCCCTCGACGAGGCCTACCTCGACGTCGCGGGCGCGGTCCGTCTGCTCGGCCCGCCGGACCGGATCGCCGAGCAGGTGCGCGCGCGGGTCTGGGACGACCAGGGTATCCGGTGCAGCGTGGGCGTCGCGGCCACGCCGACGGTGGCGAAGATGGCGACCAACCGGGCCAAGCCCGACGGGGTGTGCGTCGTGCCACCCGCTGAGGCGGTCGCGTTCCTGCGCGGGCATCGTGTCGAGCAGGTCTACGGCGTCGGGCCGCGCACGGCCGCGGTGCTCCACCGGCTGGAGCTGCACACGGTGGCCGACGTCGCGGCGGTGCCGCCGGAGGTCCTCGAGGCCGCACTCGGGCGGCACACCGGACGCTGGCTGTGGCAGCTCGCCCACGGACGCGATCACCGCGCCGTCGAACCCGGACGATCCCAGCAGCGCGCCGAGCGCAGCATGAGCAACGAGTCGACCTTCGCCGCCGACACCGCCGACGCCGCCGAGCTCGCCCGCCACCTGCTCCGCCTCTCGACGAAGCTGGCCGGCCGGCTGCGGGGCGCCGGGATGGCCGCGCGCACCATCGGCGTACGCGTGCGCTACCACGACTTCGCGACCCTCGAGCGGTCACGCACGCTGCGCGAACCGACCGACGTGACCCACGAGGTCTTCGCCGCCGCCCGTGGGCTGCTCGCCGCCCTGCGCACGGCCGACCCGACCCGGCCGGTCCGGCTGCTCGGCGTGCGCGCGACCGGGTTGGTGACCCACGACCGGTGGCAGCCCCAGTTGGTCCTCGGTGAACGGGCCGAGGGGTGGGCCGACCTCGACCGGGCGATCGACCGCGCGGCGGCGCGGTTCGGGGGGAGCATGGTGCGGCCCGCGACGCTGGTGCGGCCGCCGGAGGCCGGCGCGGCGACGTCGGAGGACGGGGGAGGGGGCGGGCCGGGCCGGAGCACGGTTTGACGATTTCCGTGGGCGGCTACCACGCTTTCGCAGACCTGCCTAGACTTGGTGATGTGGCGGCCCTGTACCGCCGCCGTACCGGCGACGACCACCGGCCAGATCGGGACCCTGGGAGGATGACGTGCCGCTCTCGGAGGAGGAGCTCCGCCTGCTCGAGCAGATGGAGCGAGCTCTGGTGGCCGAGGACCCCAAGCTCGCCTCGACCTTGCGCGGCACCGCCGCCCGGCGCGACGCGCGCCGACGTACCTTCATCGCCGGCGCGGTCTTCCTCGTCGGCGTGGCGGTCCTGATGACCGGAGCCATCGCGGCCCAGACGATCGTGGGCATCGTCGGCTTCGTGGTGATGCTCGTGTCGGCCTACGTCGCGGTGAGCGCCTGGCGTGGCCAGCAGGCCTCCGGTGCGGAGATGGCCGAACCGGTCGCCGGTGGCGACCCGACCCGTGGATTCTCCGTGATCGAGGGCGGGCGCGCCCAGCGCGGCCGGCGCCCGAAGCGGTCGGGCACCTTCACCCAGCGGATGGAGGAGCGGTGGCGCCGCCGCCGCGAGGAGGGCGGCTTCTAGCCGTCCCGCCCCGCATCACCGTCCGATCACGCTCCGGTCAGTCTCCGGTCACCCACCAGTCATCACCGTGCGGAGCGTTCGAGCACACCGTCGCTCCGATCGTCGGTGACCAGGTCGTCGAGGTCGTCAACCAGATCGTCCGCCGCACGTTGCGGTCGCGGCGCGCTACGCATCAACGATCGCGGTAGCCACTGCGCGCGCCGGCGCCCGCGCGGCCCCGCGGTGGCCAACAGTGCGACCCGGATCCGGTCGACATCGGCAGCCAGACCGCTGCCGTCGACCGGCGTGGGGGAGTAGCGGGCGCGCTCCACGGCGTGGACGACCCGCCGCAGGGCAGCGGCCGCCTCCCGGGCCGCGCCGACGCCGTCGGGGTGCGGGCAGTCGCGGGGGTCCGCGGCCGGGTCGTGGATCCGGGTGCCGAGTCGTCGCCCGATCGCACGCGGGCTCTCGCCGTCGTCCCACGGCCGGCCGGTGTCGATCGCAATGTCGCGGATCTCGGTCCACGCCGCCGCCGCACGCGCCGCGTCCCCGGCACCTGCCTCCCGCCACCGCCGCGCGGTGCGCGCGCGACGCCACCCGCGCGGGACGAGTGCGGCGATCCCGAGCGTCACCAGCACCAGCAGGACCCACCACCACAGGGAGGTGCCGCCGTCGCCCGCGGTCGTGTCCGCGGTGTCGGGCATCTCGGGCGCCGCCGGGATCTGCGGCGCCGCGCCCGGTGCGGGCAACGGCTCCCCGCCGTCGGTGGGCTGGGCGTCGGGCACCTGCGGGTCGGGCGCGCCGGCGCCACGGGTGTAGGCGGGGACGGCCGCGGTGTGGCTCACCGGGGTCGGCTCGAACCGGACCCACCCCGAACCCTCGAGGTAGATCTCGGGCCAGGCGTGCATGTCGTGGGCGCTGTAGGTCCAGGTGCGCGGTCCGGTCGACTCCGGCCGCAGGAAGCCGACCGCCACCCGCGCCGGGATGCCGAGGGTGCGGGCCATCAGGGCCATCGACGCGGCGAACTGCTCGCAGTAGCCGATCCGCCCCTGCGGTCCGGGGTTCAGGAACTGCTCCAGGTCGCTGCTGTCGGCCGACTCGGGAGCGCGCTCGAGGCTGTAGGTGAACCGTTCGGGGTCCTGGAACCAGTTCTGCAACCGCACCGCCCGCTCCCAGGGCGTCGAGGCGTCGCCGACGGCCTCCTCGGCGTACGTCGCCACGGCGTCGGGCAGGTCGTCGGGCAGTTGGAGGTAGCGGTCGGTGACCGCCCGCCGCGGCGCCGGCGCGGCGGCCATCGCCTCGGGGTCGTAGCGGACCTCGAGGGCGCTGGCGGTGTACTCCAGGTCGCGCTGCTGCTGGTCGGGGTCAGCCGAGACGACGTCCTGCGTCGAGCGGTCGAAGCGCCAGTCGCCGTCGATCCGTGCCGCGGCGGCCGGGTAGGGCAGCGGGAGCCAGACCGAGTTGAACGACGGGGAGGTCTCCAGTCGCATCTCCCGCACCGAGGTCGACGCGGAGCGGGCCAGTCCCGTCGGTCGCGGGAGGGGACCCGCGACCCGCTGGTCGGCCGGGATCTGCCGCTCGAGCGGACGCCACGCCTCGCCGTCGTACACGTCGAGGACGGCCAGACGCAGGTAGCTCGGCGAGGACTCGTTGGTGACGACCCGGACCAGGTCGAGGTCCTGGCCGCGGTTCAGGTCGCGACGCAGGTCGATCATCGGATTGGTGATCTCGACGGTGTTGCCCCCGCCGTCCCCGCCGATCACGCCGCTGGGCAGCCCGCCGGCGATGACCGGCACCACGGTCGGGGAGGCGACCGCGAGCGCGGTGACGACCAGCCCGATCCGCCGCGCGGTCGCGCCGGGCCGCGCCGAACCCACCACCCGATCGACCAGGCCCGCCTCGCCCGAGGCGCGGACCGCGTGTCCCCAGTGCCGCACCCGGCGCGCCTGCTCGCGTGCGATGAGCACCAGGAAGCCGGTGGCGGAGAGCGCGAAGACCCACCACGGCACCGAGGCGCCGATCAGGCCCGCGGGGACCGTGTAGACCAGCAGCAGCGGGAGGCCGGTGAGCGGCACGACCCGCCAGGTGTTGACGAACAGGTCCGCGAGGAGCCCGCAGGCGGCTCCCGCCAACGCCAGCAGCACCACCAGATCGGTGATCTCGGGCGCGACCGGCGCGGCGTACTGCTGCGCGGCGGCGACGCCCCCGCGGAGCCGGTCGCCGAGCGCCGTGACCGACTCCACCGTCGGGAACCAGCCGCCGACGGCGGTCTCGGGAGTCCAACGGGCCGTCGACCAGACCAGCAACGCAGCCAGCTGTCCCAGGGGTACGACGACCCACGGCGCCGCGAGGGCACGCACCGCCCAGCCCGCGCCGGCCACCACCGCGAGCACGCCGATCCACTCCAGGACCAGGCCGCCGCGGTCGACCACGAAGGGGGTCCACGCGAGCAGCGCCACCCCGAGGGTCAGGGCGGTGAGGACCGTGGAGACCAGGTCGTCGAGGCGGTTGGCCCTCCCGTGGCGCGTCAGGCTCATCGTCGTGCTCCGACCTGGGCGGCGCCGAGCTCCCGCCACACCTGGGGGAGCCGGTCGCGCGGACCGGCGACCACCGTGCGCCACCCCTGCAGGGCCAGCCACCCGGCGACCGACTCCCCGTCGGGGCCCGCAGCGCGGGCACCTGCCCAGGCGGGGGTGTCGAGGACCACCGCGAGGGCGGTACCCGCGTGCTGCCGCAGCCTGGCCAACGCCGGACGATCGGGCTCGCGGACGGTGCCCAGCACCGCGACGAGGATGCCGCCGACGCCGACGTCCTCGATGGCGGCCGCCTCCCACCGCGGAGCGTCGTGGGTGTCGATCACGGCGAGCGCGTCGAGCAGTTGCCGGGTGTCCCCGGCGCGCCCCCGGTCGTGGGCGCCGTGCATGCCGGCCGGCAGCCGACCGGCGGAGGTCAGCAGGTCGACCTGGTGGCCGAGTCCGGCCAGGTGGCTGCCGATCGACGCCGCCGCGCGGACCGCGGTCTCGAACGAGGAGAGGGCTCCGGTCCCGGCGTGCGCACCGGCCCGGTTGTCGAGCAGCACCGAGGCGCGCGACTCCCACGGCTGCTCCTCCCGGCGCACCATCAGCTCACCGACCCGGGCGCTGCTGCGCCAGTGCACCCGGCGCAGGTCGTCGCCGCGCCGGTAGTCGCGGACCGTGACGTCCTCGGCGCTCCCGACGGTGAACGCGCGGGTGCGAGCGTCCCCGGATCCGGAGGCGCCGCCACCGAGACCGATCACCGGGAGCTCCTCGACCGGTGGCACGACCGTCAGGTGCTCGGCGCGGTGGAAGGTGCGGGCGAGCTCGAGCATGCCGAACGGGTCGTCGACCCGCACGCGCAGCGGGCCGAGGCCGTAGCGGCCCCGCAACTCGGGCCGGACGCGGTAGCTGAGGTCCACGTCGGCCTGGCCGTCGATGCGCTCGACCAGGAACCGCGGCCGCCCCCCGAGCGTGAGCGGCACCTGTTCCTCGAGCAGCAGGGAGCCGACCGCGCGGGCGGCGCCGTTGTGCAGGGTCAGGGTCACCGTCGCCTCCTGGCCCACGCTGATGCGGTCGGGGCCGAGATGGCGGCGCAGGGAGAGCTGGTCACGGCGCCGTGCAGTGAACCAGGCGGCGACCAGGGGGAGGGCCAGCAGCAGGATCGCCGCCCGTACGAGGTCGCTCTGTCCGAGGAGCACGGCGCAGATCAGCGCGGTGATGCCCGCGGCCAGGAACGCCCGGCCCCGGGTCGTCAGCGCCCGGAACGCCTCACGCACCGGTCGGCTCACTGCCGGGGTTCGGCGGAGGGCACCGGCGTCTGCGCGACGATCTCGTCGAGCACGATGTCGGGGCCGCGCCCGCGCAGCGACGCCTCGACGGTGGGCAGCAGTCGGTGGGTCAGCACCGTACGGGCCAGCGCGGTGAGGTCGTCGGGCAGCACGTAGGAGCGTCCGTCGAGGGCTGCCCACGCCTTGGCGGCGCGGACGAGGTGCAGCGAGGCCCGCGGCGAGGCGCCGAGCATCAGGTCGGGCGAGGTCCGCGTGGCGCCGACCAGCGCGACGGCGTACTGCTGCACGGCGGGGGAGACGTGCACCCGCCGGACGGTGTCGATGAGTGCGCGGATCTCCGCGGCGTCGGTGACCGGGTGCAACGCCTCGAGCGGGTCGGCGCCCCCGGCGTGGCTGGCGATCATCGCCATCTCGGCCCGCGGGCCGGGGTACCCCATCGACACCCGGGCCAGGAAGCGGTCGCGCTGTGCTTCGGGGAGCGCGTAGGTGCCCTCCATCTCGACCGGGTTCTGGGTGGCGATCACCAGGAACGGCGTCTCGAGCCGGTAGGTCGTGCCGTCGACCGAGACCTGGCGCTCCTCCATGCACTCCAACAGCGCCGACTGGGTCTTGGGGGACGCGCGGTTGATCTCGTCCCCGACGACGATGTTGGCGAAGATCCCACCGGGCCGGAACTCGAACTCCCGGGTCTGCTGGTTGAACACCGACACGCCCGTGACGTCGGAGGGCAGCAGGTCGGGCGTGAACTGGATGCGGCGGACGGTCGTGTCGATCGAGCGCGCCAACGACTTGCTGAGCATCGTCTTGCCGACGCCCGGGACGTCCTCGAGCAGGAGGTGCCCCTCGGCGAGCAGCGCCACGAGCGCCACCCGGGCGACCTCGGGCTTGCCCTCGATCACCTGGCCGATATTGGCGGCGACCCGGGCGCACACGTCGGCCAGGCGCTGCAGGTCCGCGGCCAGGTCCGTCCCGTCGGGGGCGGCACCCTCGGTCCGCTGGTCGGTGGCGGTCACGCGCTCTCCCTGGGGCTCGTCGGTCTCGTCCTAGTGAACCGCATTCCCGCAACCGCGGAGCAATCACCGGTGCCATCACCCGGCCGGCACCCGGGCTCCAACGAGGCGCCACCCGGGCTGAACGGTCCCGTTCCCCACCATCCGCTCCACTTCGCTCCACCGCAGCCCCCGGAGGGCTCCCTCCCGCTCCACCGCGGGTGGTCGGGCGCGCCGCGACCCGGGCCCGGGCTCGGCAGAACGCCGGGAAAACCGGCCAGGAATGGTTGACCGTGGTGGGAAGTGGAGTATTGTGGTGCGCAGTGGAGGACAACGGCGAGTCCTCGGTCCCCGGGAGGTGCGGATGTTCTTCGGCACCTACACCCCGCGGCTCGACGACAAGGGCCGGCTGTTCCTCCCGGCGAAGTTCCGCGACGAGCTGACGGAGGGTCTTGTGGTCACACGAGGGCAGGAGCGCTGCCTCTACGTGTGGTCGATGGAGGAGTTCGGGAAGCTCACCGAGCGACTCCGCGAGGCTCCGGTGACCAACCGGGGCGCCCGTGACTACGTCCGGATGTTCTTCGCCGGGGCCTCGGACGAGAAGCCCGACAAACAGGGCCGCATCACGATCCCGCCGATGTTGCGGGAGTACGCCTCGCTCACCCGCGACTGCGTCGTGATCGGCGCGATGAACCGCGTCGAGATCTGGGACGCGGAGTCCTGGCAGAACTACAGCAACGAGCAGGAGCAGGCCTTCGCCGACCTCTCCGAGGAGGTCTTCCCGGGCGTCATCTGACCGGGTCGGCCACCAGCGCACACCACCCCACAACTCCACACCGGACTCGCAGGACGAGGCTCGCGCCCGCTCCTCTTCGTCTTCTGACGCACCTTCCCCGGCGGCAGACGGCGCTTCCCAGGAGCGAGCGGGCGGGGACCTGGTCAGGCGATTCCGGGCAGCACCACTCACTCACACGCAGCAGGGATCGGGTCGAATGAACGCTTCACACACGCAGTGCGTGGTTGCGGGGCCCCGGGCTGTGGAGTGCCGACCGGCGGGGGTCTCGCGGTGACCGGGCCGGTCCACGTCCCGGTCCTCCTCGAGCGCATCGTCGCGCTCCTCGCCCCTCCACTGGAGCGTCCCGGCGCGGTCGTGGTCGACGCGACCCTGGGCCTGGGCGGTCACAGTGAGGCGCTGCTCGCCCGCTTCCCCGAGGTGCAGTTGGTCGGCATCGACCGCGATCCCGACGCCCTCGAGCTCTCCCGCGGCCGGCTCGCGCCGTACGCCGACCGGACCCGACTCGTGCACGCGGTCTACGACGAGATCCCCGACGTCCTCGCCGAGCTCGACCTCCCGGCGGTGGACGGCATCCTGTTCGACCTGGGCGTCTCCTCGATGCAGCTCGACGTCCGGGAGCGGGGATTCGCCTACGCCGAGGACGCCCCGCTCGACATGCGGATGGACGGCCACGAGGGCATCACCGCCGCCGAGGTCCTCAACACCTACTCCGCCGCCGAGCTCGCGCGCATCCTGCGCACCTACGGCGAGGAGCGGTTCGCCTCCCGGATCGCCTCGCGGATCGTGCAGGAGCGCGAGAAGGAGCCGTTCAGCCGGTCCGCGCGGCTGGTCGACCTCGTGCGCGACGCCATCCCGGCCGCGGCCCGCCGCACCGGCGGCCATCCCGCGAAGCGCACCTTCCAGGCGCTGCGGATCGAGGTCAACGACGAGCTGTCGGTGCTCGAGCGGGCACTCCCCGCGGCGATCGACGCCCTCGCGCTGGGTGGCCGCGTCGTCGTCATGTCCTACCACTCGCTCGAGGACCGGATGACCAAACGCGCCTTCGCCCGCCGGAGCCGCTCCGAGGCACCCCCGGACATGCCCGTGGTGCCGGAGGAGCTCGAGCCCGAGCTGCGCCTGGTCACCCGTGGCGCCGAGCAGGCCTCCGAAGCCGAGATCGCCGAGAACCCGCGTGCCAGGTCCGTCCGGGTGCGTGCCGCCGAGCGCGTACGCCGACCGAGGGGAGCAGCAGCATGAGCACCACGTCACCGACCGCCCGGGTGCGCGTGCCGCGGATCGCCGAGCACGCGCTGGAGCAGGCGCGGCTCAGCGTCGTCCCGCGCCTGCGGCGCCCGACCCCGCGGGTGCCGTTCGTCTCCCTGGTCGTCGCGCTGCTGGTCCTCGGGGTGGTTGGGCTGTTGATGTTCAACACCTCGCTGCAGCAGGCCAGCTTCACCGCCGCCAGCCTGGAGAGCCGGGCGACGCAGGTCGCGGCCGAGCGGCAGGCGCTCGAGCGCGAGCTGCAACTGCTGCGCGACCCGCAGCGCGTCGCGGAGCGTGCGCAGAAAATCGGCATGGTTCCGGCCGCGGCTCCCGCGTTCCTGCGCCTCGAGGACGGTACGGTCCTCGGCAACCCGGTGCCCGCACGGGCCGAGGACCGGATGGCGATCAAGGAGCGCGACGTGACCAAGCCCCGCTTCCTCGACCCCGAGCCGGTCGTGGTCCGCGTCCCGGCCTCCACCGACCGCGCGCGCCGGGTCGGCACCGCCGGTGAGCGGCGGGCCGCTGCCGCGCCCGAGCGAGGAGCCTCCGACCGGTGAGGCGTACGGCTGGGCGTCGTCCCTCCTCGCGCGAGGAGGTCGTGCGCCGTCGGCGGCGGATCTCGGCGGTCCGGCTGCGGGTCGGGATCATCCTGGTCGCGGTGATCGTGTCGTTCTTCGGCGCCCGGTTGTTCCAGCTGCAGGGCATCGACCCGGGGTCGTACGCCTCGATGTCGCGCGAGCGGGGTCTGGAGACCGAGATCCTCCCGGCCCGCCGGGGCGCGATCCTCGACCGCAACGGCGCCCCGCTGGCGGAGTCCGTCGACGGGCTGATGGTGGTCGCCGACCCGCTGGAGACCCGCCCGCACGCGACGACGATCGCCCGGCTGATCGCCGACGAGCTCGGCGTCGACTACTTCGAGGTGCTGGGCCGGCTTCAGCGCGAGGACACGCGCTTCCAGTACATCGCCCGCCGGGTGCCCGCCGCGATCGCCCGGCGTGTGGTCGAGAAGGTCACCGACGCCGGCTACAAGGGATTGAGCACCCGCCGCGACCCCGTGCGCGACTACCCGGCGCGCGACGTGGCGGCCAACCTCCTGGGATTCACCGGCGCCGAGGGTCAGGCGATGGGGGGTCTGGAGCTCGCCTTCGACGACTACCTCCAGGGCGTCGACGGCAAGGCGACCTACGAGGTGGGCGCCGGCGGTGCCCGGCTCCCGCTCGGCGACAACAGCATCGAGCAACCGCGCGACGGCAAGGACCTGCGGCTGACCATCGACAGCGACGTGCAGTGGTACGTCCAGCGGGTGCTGCGCCAGACGGTCGAGAAGTCCGGCGGGGAGTCCGGGGCGGCGGTCGCGCTCGACGTGCGGACCGGGCAGGTGCTCGCCCTCGCCGACCACCCGACCTTCGATGCAGCCAACCCGTTGGCCAGCCCGGAGGAGGATCTCGGGTCGCGCGCCCTGAGCGACGTGTACGAGCCGGGGTCGGTGCAGAAGGTGCTCACCGCCGGTGCGCTCATCGACGCCGGCAAGGTGACGCCGCGCACCAAGATCACCGTCCCGGGGGAGCTCCCGCGGGCCGACCGCGTCATCAACGACTACTGGGACCACGGGCGGCTGCGGCTCACGATGGCCGGCGTACTCGCGAAGTCCTCCAACATCGGCACCGTGCTCGCCGCCGATGAGTTGACGAGCGAGGAGTTGCGGGACTACCTCTCCGCGTTCGGTCTGGGGGCCCGCACCGGCGTCGGCATCGGTGGCGAGGCACGTGGCCTGCTGCCGAAGGCCGAGAACTGGCGGCCCATCAACCACGACACGATCTCCTTCGGGCAGGGCGTGTCGGTCAACGTGCTGCAGATGGCCGCCGCGGTGAACGCCATCGCCAACGGCGGCGTCTACGTCAGCCCGAGCCTGGTGCAGGGGAGCGCGGTGGACGCCCACGGCAACCACATCGGCACCGACCACGCGCGTACGACCCGGGTCATCAGCGAGGAGGCGGCGCGCGCGACCGCGGAGATGATGGAGGCCGTGACCCGCGCCGAGGGCGGCACCGCCCCGGCCGCCGCGATCGAGGGCTACCGGGTCGCCGGCAAGACCGGCACCGCGCAGCGCGTCGACACCGAGTGCGGCTGCTACCGCGGCTTCACGGTGTCCTTCGCGGGCTTCGCCCCGGCCGACGACCCGCGCTTCGTCGTCTACGTGGTGGTCCAGGACCCGAGCAACGGTGGTGGTGGCGGTTCGATCGGCGGCCCGGCGTTCCGGCAGATCACCAGCTTCCTGCTCCGCAAGTACGCCGTCCCCCCGACCGGGGCACGTCCCAGCAGGCTCCCGCTCGAGTGGTGAGCGGCGCGGATCTGCCCAGCGACGACCTAGGGTGCTCTGCGATGACTCCGCCCCGCCCCCGTTCCTCGTCCCCCCGCTCCCTGGCCTCCGTCCTCACGGCGGCGGAGGTCGCGACCGAGCGGACCGTCGGCCCCACGGGCGTCGATGTCGCCGATGTGCAGATCAGCGGGGTGAGCCTCGCCAGCGGCCGGGTCATGCCCGGGGACCTCTACGCCGCGCTGCCGGGATCGCGCGTGCACGGGGCGTCCTTCGCGGCCGACGCCGCCGCCCGCGGTGCGGTCGCGGTGCTCACCGACGCCGCCGGGGCCGGGGTGATCGCCGACGCCGGGGTCGACCTGCCGGTGGTCGTGGTCGAGCAGCCACGACGCGTCCTGGGTGTGATCGCCGCCCATGCGTACGGCGACCCGGCCTCCGCGCTGCGGTTGGTGGGGGTGACCGGCACGCAGGGCAAGACCACCACCACGCGTCTGCTCGAGGGCGCACTGCAGGCGGTCGACAACGCGGCGGCCGTGGTCGGCACCGTCGGCACCCGGATCGCCGGGCGCGAGGTGGCGAGCGCGCTGACCACCCCGGAGGCGCCGGATCTGCACGCGTTGTTCGCGGTGATGCGCGAGGACGGGGTCGAGACCTGTGCGATGGAGGTCTCCAGCCACGCCCTGGTGATGGGCCGGGTCGACGGCGTCGTCTTCGATGTCGTCGGGTTCACCAACCTCGGCCGTGATCACCTCGACTTCCACCGCGACCTGGAGGACTACTTCGAGGCCAAAGCGGACCTGTTCACCCCGGGGCGGGCGCGCCGGGCGGTCGTCGACATCGACGACGAGCACGGCCGCCGGCTCGCCGGGCGGGCCCTCGTGCCGACGGTGACCCTCTCGACCGCCGGCGCGGACGCCGACTGGACCGCGGTCGACGTCCACCTCGGACCCGACGCGTCGACGTTCACCGCGGTCGGCCCGACCGGTCGCTGGGAGGTGCAGGTGCCGCTCGCGGGGGAGTTCAACGTCGCCAACGCGCTGCTGGCGCTCGCCTGCGCGGCGGAGGCGGGCCTGGACCCCGCGCTGGTCGCGCGCGGCCTCGGGCGCAGCGGCGGCGTACCGGGCCGGCTCGAGCGGGTGGACGCCGGCCAGGGGTTCAGCGCGATCGTCGACTACGCCCACAAGCCCGACGCGGTCCGCGCGGTCCTCGAGGCGCTGCGCCCGGTGACCGCGGGGCGACTGGTGGTCGTGCTCGGGGCCGGTGGTGATCGCGACACCGGCAAGCGGCCCGTGATGGGCGAGATCGCCGCGTCGCTGGCCGACGTGCTCATCGTCACCGACGACAACCCGCGCAGCGAGGACCCGGCCCGGATCCGGGCTGAGATCCTCGCCGGCGCGCAGGGTGGGCGGGCCGAGGTCCGCGACGTCGCCGGCCGGCGGACGGCGATCGCGGAGGCGGTACGCCTCGCCGCTCCGGGCGACACGGTGCTGGTGGCGGGCAAGGGCCACGAGTCGGGCCAGGAGGTGGCCGGCGTCGTGGAGCC
>JAJUGK010000015.1 GCA_029268205.1 Nocardioidaceae bacterium | reverse complement strand
CGATGGCGCCCGGGCCCGGCTGGACGCGGTGCTCGCCGAGGACGACCCCGCGACGGATGCCGACCCCGACGCGGACTGACCGCTAGTCCGCCGCGAGGGCCGTCGCCACCGAGGCGATCGTGTCCTCGCCGGCGGTGCCGACGACGAGCACGGTGGTGCGGCGGTAGGTCCGCGTCAGCGCGTAGTCGCCGCCGGCGTCGGTCCACGACTGCCAGGTGCCGGCGAGCTCGCCGTCGCTGATCTCGACGTCGTCACCCTGCTCGGCGTCCTTGTCGACGTGGGTCCGCACCATCCGCTCGACGTCGGCACGCGACTGCTCCACCCCCACGTAGCGGTCCTGGTCGGTGAGCATGCCGAGGTGGAAGCGCGGTGTCGGCGCAGGGGCGAACCGCATGCTCGTGGCCGCCCACCCCTCGGGCACCGCCCGCGGCGCGACGGCGGGCAGATCGGCGCGTGCCGCCTCGAGCACGGCGGCGTACTCGTGCGGGGCCAGGGCACGCGGGTCGACGTCGGGGTTGTCACGCAGCAGCCCGCGCAGCCCGACGAAGACCGCGATGCCGACCAGCACCACGATCAGCGAGCCGATCAGAGCCGGGGTCGATCGCTGGTAGCGGCCGGGCTTGGGTGCACTCACGCCGCGATCCTAGGCCGACGCCCCGACCGCACCGGCGCCGCCGCCGGATTCCCGCAGATGCGGAAGCACAAGCCGAAGCATGGCCCGCATCTGCGGTAGATTCGCCCCATGCATTACCGCGTCTCCGAGGCCGCCGAGCTGGTCGGCGTGAGCGACGACACCCTGCGGCGCTGGGGTGAGGCGGGCCGGATCGCCGTCGCCCCGGGCCCGGACGGCCGCGCGAGCGTGCGGGGAACCGACCTGGCTCGACTGGCCCGGGAGCTCGCCGACGACCCGGGGGGCGCCGGCCTGCGGCGGGGTGCGGTCAGCGCGCGCAACCGGCTGCGCGGGATCGTCACCGACGTGCGCAAGGACGCCGTGATGGCCCAGGTCGAGCTGATCTGCGGGCCCTACCGGGTGGTCTCGCTGATGAGCACCGAGGCCGCCGACGAGCTCGGGCTGGAGCCGGGCGTGGTCGCGATCGCGTCGGTGAAGTCGACCAGCGTCGTGGTGGAGCGTCCGTGAGCCGCCTCCCGGCGGTCGCCCTGTTGCTCGCGCTGACCGCGTGCGGCTCCGGCGACGCGGGCGAGCCGGGTGATCCAGGGGGTGACGACCGGACCCTGACCGTGCTCGCCGCCGCCTCGCTGACCGGCGCCTTCGACGACCTCGCGGAGATCTTCGAGGACGCCCACCCCGGGGTGGAGGTCCGGCTGTCGCTCGACTCCAGCGCGACCCTCGCCCAGCAGGTGATCGCCGGGGCACCCGCCGACGTGCTCGCGACCGCCGACCTGCGGACGATGACGATCGCCGCCGACGGCGACGCGCTGGCCGACGATCCGCGGACCTTCGCCACCAACACGCTGGTGCTGGTCACCCCGGCCGACGACCCTGCCGGGATCACCGCCTTCGCCGACATCACCGGCACCGCCTACGTCACCTGCGCGGAGTCGGCCCCCTGCGGCGCGATCGCCCGCGACCTGCTCGCCGCCAACGGGATCGAGTCGCCGCCGGTGAGCCGGGAGGTCGACGTCCGCGCCGTCCTCACGAAGGTGGTGCTCAGCGAGGCGGACGCGGGACTGGTCTACGCGACCGACGCGGCCGCGGCCGGCGACGAGGTCCGCACCCTGCCGGTGCCGGGCGCACCCGCACTGCGGACCGAATACCCGATCGCGCTGCTCGCCGCGGCGCCGGCCGAGGACCTCGGCCGCGCGTGGGTCGACCTGGTCCTGTCCGCGGAGGGCCAGCAGGTGCTCGCCCGGCACGGCTTCGGCCCCGCACCCTCATGAGCCGGAGCCAGCCCGCCGGACTGGGCCGCATCCCCCCGCTGCTGCTCGTCCCCGCACTCCTGGGCACGGCGGTCGTCGTGCTGCCGCTGCTGGGCCTGGTGTCGCGCAGCCCCTGGCGGGCGCTGCCGGACCTGCTCGGCGAGCCCGACGTCCGCCGCGCACTGGTCCTGTCGCTGACCACCTCGACCCTCACGGCGACGGTGTGCCTGCTGCTGGGCCTGCCGCTGGCCTGGTTGCTGGCACGGGGCCGCTTCCGCGGGCGCGCCGTGCTCCGAGCGCTGCTGACCGTCCCGCTCGTGCTGCCGCCGGTCGTGGGAGGCGTCGCGCTGCTCGGCGGCTTCGGGCGGACCGGCCTGCTCGGCGGACCGCTGCGCGAGGCGTTCGGGGTCTCGCTGCCCTTCACGACCGCGGCCGTGGTGCTGGCCCACACCTTCGTCGCGCTGCCGTTCTTCGTCCTCGCCGTCGAGGGCGCCCTGCAGGCCCAGGGCGAGCGGTACGACGCGGTCGCCGCCACGCTGGGTGCGAGGCGCTGGACGACGTTCCGCCGCGTGACCCTCCCGCTCGCCCTCCCCGGCATCGCCGCCGGCACGGTGCTCGCCTGGGCGCGCTCGCTGGGCGAGTTCGGCGCGACCATCACCTTCGCGGGCAACTTCCCCGGGACCACCCAGACGATGCCGCTGCTGGTCTACACCCGGCTCCAGGACGATCCGAGCGCGGCGTACGGCCTGAGCCTGGTGCTGCTCGGGCTGAGCCTGGCGGTGCTGGTGCTGCTGCGCGACCGGTGGCTGAGGGGTGCGGTCCGGTGAGGGGGCTCGAGGCCCGGGTCGTCGTCGCCCGCGCCGGGCACCGCACCGACCTCGACCTCCTGGCGGCTCCCGGCGACGTGGTCGCGGTCGTCGGCCCCAACGGCGCGGGCAAGACCACACTGCTGCACGCCCTCGCCGGCCTGGTCGGCCTCAGCGCCGGCTCGGTCCGGGTCGACGGCCGCGACTGGACCGACCTGCCGGTGCCCGAGCGCGACCTGACGATGGTCTTCCAGGGGCAGCAGCTCCTCCCCCACCTGCGGGCCCGCCACGACGTCGCGTTCGGCCTGCGCACCCGGGGCATGGGGCGCCGGGAGGCCGACCGGGTCGCCCGCGCCTGGCTCGAGCGCCTCGGGGTCGGCCACCTCGCCGACCGCCGACCCCACCAGCTGTCCGGAGGGCAGGCCCAGCGGGTGGCGATCGCCCGCGCCCTGGCGCCGGCGCCGGCCGTCCTGCTCCTCGACGAGCCGCTCGCCGCCCTCGACGTCCGCGTGGCGACCGCCCTGCGCATCGAGCTGGCCCAGCACCTCGCGGCGTACGACGGGGTGTGCGTACTGGTCACCCACGACGCGCTCGACGCGCTCACCCTGGCCACCCGGGTCGTCGTGGTCGACGACGGCCGGGTGGTCCAGGAGGGGACCCCCGCCGAGGTCTCCCGCCATCCGCAGACCGCTCACGTGGCCCGGCTCGTCGGCCTCAACGTGCTCCGCGGGACCGGTGCCGAGGACCGCATCACCCTGCCGGGCGGCACCGCGCTGGTGGCGGTCGACCCGCCCGCGGGCGAGGCGCTCGCGGCCTTCCCACCCACCGCGGTCGCCCTGCACGCCCACGAGCCGGAGGGCTCGATGCGCAACCGCTGGCCGGTCGAGGTACGCGCCCTCGCCCCCCACGGCGGTGCCCTGCGCGCCCAGCTCGCCCTGACCGGCGAGGACCAGGACCTCATCGCCGACCTGACCCCGCGCAGCGCCACCGAGCTCGGCCTCGTGCCGGGCCGCCGGTTGTGGGCGGCGGTGAAGGCCACGGAGGTGACCACCTACGCCGCCGGGGGCGGGACCGCCGACCGATAAGGTGCGGCCATGCCGCCCGAGAACACCACCTCCGAGCCCACCGACACCCCGACGCCGGGTGGACTCTCCACCCCGGTCCACGCCCCCGACCGCAACCTCGCCCTCGAGCTGGTGCGGGTCACCGAGGCGGCGGCCATGGCGGCGGGCCGCTGGGTGGGACGCGGCGACAAGAACGGCGCCGACGGGGTGGCGGTCGAGGCGATGCGGCAGCTGATCGCCACCGTTGGGATGAACGGCACCGTGGTGATCGGCGAGGGCGAGAAGGACGACGCCCCGATGCTCTACAACGGCGAGCGCGTGGGCGACGGGACCGGACCCGACTGCGACGTGGCCGTCGACCCCATCGACGGCACGACGCTGACCGCCAAGGGCATGAACAACGCGGTCTCGGTGATGGCCGTCGCGCCGCGCGGCACGATGTACGACCCGTCCGCGGTGTTCTACATGGAGAAGCTCGTCGTCGGGCCCGAGGCCGCCGACGCGGTCGACATCCGGGTCCCGGTGGCGGAGAACATCGCCCGCGTCGCGAAGGCGAAGGGATCGGCCCGCGAGGACATCACGGTGTGCCTGCTCGACCGCCCGCGGCACCAGCAGCTGGTCGAGGAGATCCGCGCGACCGGCGCGCGCATCAAGTTCATCAGCGACGGTGACGTCGCCGGCGCGATCATGGCCGCCCGCCCCGGCACCGGCGTCGACCTGCTGCTCGGGATCGGCGGCACCCCGGAGGGCATCATCGCGGCCTGCGCGATGAAGGCGCTGGGCGGCACGATCCAGGGCCGGCTCTGGCCCACCGACGACGAGGAGCGCCAGCGGGCGCTCGACGCGGGCCACGACCTCGACCCCGACCACGTGCTGAGCAACGACGACCTCGTCAGCGGCGACGACGTCTTCTTCGTCGCCACCGGCATCACCGACGGCGAACTGCTGCAGGGTGTGCGCTACTACGCCGGCGGCGCGACGACGCAGTCGCTGGTCATGCGTTCGCGCAGCGGCACCATCCGGTCGATCACCTCCGAGCACAAGCTCACCAAGCTGCGGGCGTACGCCGCGGTCGATCTCGAGCACTGAGTCGACGTGCGGGCCATGGCGCAGCGGACATGAGCACCTCCGCCGCCAGCACCGCGACCGCGGTCGTCGTGGGCGAGTCGTTGGTCGACGTCCTCGGCGCCGATCGCGTGCCGGGCGGCTCGCCGCTCAACGTCGCGGTCGGGCTGGCCCGGCTCGGCGTGCCGACCACGCTGCTGACCCAGTTGGGCGCCGATGCCGACGGCGACCTGATCCGCGCCCACGCCGAGGCGTCGGGCGTGACCGTACGGGCGCAGCCGGTGCCCCGCACCGGGACCGCCGTCGCGACGGTCGGCGACGACGGCTCGGCCGACTACGCCTTCGATATCGCTTGGACCTGGGACCCGCGGTCGGGCCCTGCGCCGGCCGCCGACCTGTTCCACTGCGGTTCCCTCGCAGCGTTCCTCGCGCCCGGCGCGGCCGGGGTCGACGCCCTGCTCGCGGAGGCCGCCGACCGCGGCGCCCTCACCAGCTTCGACCCCAACATCCGACCCGTGCTCCTGCCCGATGCGGCGACGGTGTGGGAGCGCACCCGCGTGGTCGCCGCGCGCTGCGATCTGGTCAAGCTCAGCGACGAGGACGCGGCGTTCCTCGCGCCCGGGGCGGCGGACCCCGGCGCAGAGGTCGCCCGCGCCCTCGTGGGCGGCCGTACGCGGCTCGTGGTCGTCACGCAGGGTCCGCGGGGCTGCCTGGTCGCCACCCCCGGCGGCGTACGCCCTCTCCCGGCGGGACCGCCGGTCGAGGTCGCCGACACCGTCGGCGCGGGCGACTCCCTCATGGCCGCGCTGCTCACCCGGGTGGCGGCGCGCCGTGCCGCCGGACTCCCACCGATCCCCGCCGACGACGACCTGCCGGCACTGGTCGCGGCCGCCGACGCCGCGGCCCGGGTGACCGTCACCCGCCCGGGAGCGGACCCCCCGTGGCGGGACGAGGTCGCCGGGCTGCCGGGCTGGTAGTCGGCGCGGCTCAGCCCGCGCAGGCGACGCGTGCGGCGGGGAGGGTCGGGGCCCGGCCGGGCTCCTCGGCGGCGAAGCCCTGCAGGCCGGCGGAGACCGCGTCGAACACGCGCGGGTCGAGGATCATCCCGAGGTGGCTGGCCCAGACCTCGACGGCCTCGGCCTGGGGGTCGATGCAGCCCCTCCAGTCCACGATCCCGTCGCGGCGCGAGTAGATCGCGGTGAAGCCGACCCCGTCGGGCAACGGCTGCCGCGACTCGGTGAAGCTGCCCTCCGCGCACGCCCCCGCCACGCACTCGGCACGCATCAGCCCGCGCACGCCGGCCCGGCTCAGCGTCAGCAGGACCTGCAGGTCCCACGCCAGCGCGGTGTGCACCGCGGCCGGAGCGAGCATCGGGCTCCCCATCGTCACGATCCCGCTGACCAGGTCGGGGCGCCGGGCGGCCAGCCCGCGGGCGATCATGCCGCCCAGGCTGTGGCCCACGATTGCGACCTTGCGGTTGCGGCGCAGCGCGATCGCCTCGATCCGGCGCTCGAGGTTGTCGGCCGCCTCCCGGGTGCACCCGACGTTCGCGTGGACCTGGGCGCGATAGGTGCGGTAACCGACCTCCCGCAGGCTGCGCCCGAGCAGGGCCAACGTGGCATCGCCGGCCATGAAGCCGGGCATCAGCACCACGGGCTGGGCCGCGCGCTCGGCGGAGCGGCCGGCGTACGGCTGGGCGCGGCGGTCGCGGGCGGCGGCCCGGCGACGCGCGACGTAGTGCCCCATCTCGACCAGGGAGCCCTCCCGGGCCAGGGCGCGCAGCCCGCGTGGCCCGGCGAAGCCGTCGGGGAGGAACTGGGCGCCGATGGGGTTGACCATGGCCGGACGCTACCCACCTGTGACCCCGCTCACGCCGCATTCGCCGCTTCGGTGACCGTTCGGTTATCGACGATCGGCCGATCGGACGAGGGAGCGGCCCTCCTTCCGCCCGCGTGCCTCTAGGCTGCGCGCATGGCCGCCACTGCTTCCGCCGAGCTGATCGCGCCGCTCAGCACCGGGGTGGACCTGTGCTACCAGAGCTTCGGGGACCCCGCCGGCGATCCGCTGTTGCTGGTGATGGGGCTCGGCGGGCCGATGAACTGGTGGTCGGCGCAGCTGTGCGAGCAGTTGGCCGACCGCGGGTTCCACGTCGTGCGCTACGACAACCGCGACACCGGCCGCTCGACCGTGCTCACCCAGCGGGTCGGGCGCCAGGCACTCGTCCGGGCGTTCCTGGGCCGGCGCGTGCGGGCACCGTACGGCATCGCCGACCTGGCCGCCGACGCCGTGGCCCTGATGGACCACCTGGGCTGGGAGTCCGCCCACATCGCCGGGGTCTCGATGGGCGGCATGATCGCGCAGACGGTCGCGATCAACCACCCCGGCCGGATCCGCAGCCTGGTCTCGATCATGTCGACCACCGGGCGCCGCACCGTCGGCTGGCAGGACCCCCGCCTGCTGCCCGTGCTCATCGCCCCGCGCCGCGCCGGCGAGGAGGCCTACATCGAGGGCACCATCCGGATGGACCGGCTGATCGGGTCGCCGGGCTTCCGCACCGACCCCGAGGTCTCGCGGGCGCTGGCGCGCGAGACCTACGCCCGCGGCATCCACCCCGACGGGGTGCTGCGCCACATGCTCGCCGTCCTGACCCAGCCCGACCGGACCGCCCAGCTGCGCTCGCTGCGGGTCCCGGCCGCGGTGGTGCACGGGCTGGCGGACCGGATGATCCACGTCAGCGGGGGCCGCGCCACCGCGCACGCGATCCCCGACGCCGAGCTGGTGACCATCGAGGGGATGGGTCACGACCTGCCGGTGGAGCTCTACGACACCTTCGTCGACGTCATCCGGCGTACGGCCGACCGGGCCTGAGGGTCTCGACTCCGCTCGACCGCCGACACAGCTCCGCTCGACCGATCAGCGGGGCTTGAGCCGGCGCTGCTTCTTCTCGCCGGGCATCGGCTTGCGCTGGACGTTGACCGCTCCCATCAGCGCCAGCCCCTTCACCCGCACGGTCGGGGAGTCCGCGGTCAGCTCGGCCGGCACCTTGTCGCGCATCTCGGAGAAGTCACCCATGATCCCGATGCCCTCCACGACGACCCGGGTGTGGGCGTTCACGTGCACCTCGATACCGGCCATGATCGCCGTCGCGTTGATGACCACCTCGGGGGCGGCGAAGACCGCCTCACGCAGATCGATCGTCGCGCCGGCCATGATCGAGACGACGTTGTGGGTCTCCGGCATCAGCCACACGCCCTTGCGGGTGACGTCGCCCATCATCGAGAACGACGAGCTGTAGGTCGGCTCGAGCCCGGTCGGTCGCGTGCGCGGAGCATGGGCGGGCCGGACCACCGGCGGACCGGGCGTGCCCCCCACCGGGAGGTCGGCGGTGATCGGCACGAGATCGCCGTACGTCTTGGCCGCGTAGGTCTGCTCCAGCCGCTCGTCGAGCTCCTCGAGATCGATCCGGCCCTCGGCGGCCGCGTCGCGCAACGCCTCGGAGACGGCGTGCCGGTCGGCGTCGGAGATGCGGAGGTTCTCGGGGCGGGGCTCGAGCGGACCGGACATGGGGAGCAGCCTATCGATCGGGCGCCCGCGCGCGAGGACTACGCTCCGCTCTCATGAGCGCCGCCCCTGACTTCCGCTACTCCGACCTGCTCCCCATCGGCGAGGACCCCACGCCGTACCGGCTGCTGACCACCGAGGGCGTCCGGACGATCGACGTCGGCGGGCGACCGTTCCTCCAGGTCGACCCCGAGGTGCTGCGGATGCTCACCGCCGAGGCGATGCACGACATCTCCCACTTCCTGCGGCCGGCCCATCTTGCGCAGCTGCGCCGGATCATCGACGACCCGGAGGCTTCCGGCAACGACCGGTTCGTCGCGATCGACCTGCTCAAGAACGTCAACATCTCCGCCGGCGGCGTGCTGCCGATGTGCCAGGACACCGGCACGGCGATCGTGATGGGCAAGAAGTCGGAGGGCGTCATCACCGGCGCCGACGACGCGGAGTGGATCAGCCGGGGCGTGCACGACGCCTACACCAAGCTCAACCTGCGCTACTCCCAGCTCGCGCCGCTGTCGATGTGGGAGGAGCGCAACACCGGCTCGAACCTGCCGGCCCAGATCGAGCTCTACTCGACCCCGGGGACCGAGGACCCGGCCTACAAGTTCCTCTTCATGGCCAAGGGCGGCGGATCGGCCAACAAGTCCTTCCTCTACCAGGAGACCAAGGCGATCCTGAACCCCGAGCGGATGCTGGAGTTCCTCGACGAGAAGATCCGGTCCCTCGGCACCGCCGCCTGCCCGCCGTACCACCTCGCGGTCGTGGTCGGCGGCACGTCGGCCGAGTTCGCGCTCAAGACCGCGAAGTACGCCTCGGCGCACTACCTCGACCACCTGCCCACCGAGGGCTCGATGAGCGCGCACGGGTTCCGCGACCTCGAGCTCGAGCAGCAGGTCTTCGAGCTGACGCAGAACTTCGGCATCGGCGCGCAGTTCGGCGGCAAGTACTTCTGCCACGACGTCCGGGTCATCCGGTTGCCACGCCACGGCGCCTCGCTGCCGGTCGCGATCGCGGTCTCGTGCTCGGCCGACCGGCAGGCGCTGGCGAAGATCACCGCCGAGGGCGTCTTCCTCGAGGAGCTCGACCGCGACCCGGCGAAGTACCTCCCCGACACCACCGACGAGAAGCTGCAGGTCTCCGGGGCTGACGACGTCGTGCGCATCGACCTCAACCGGCCGATGCCCGAGATCCTCGCCGAGCTGTCGAAGCACCCCGTGAAGACCCGGCTCTCGCTGACCGGCCCGCTGGTCGTGGCGCGCGACATCGCGCACGCCAAGATCAAGGAGCGACTCGACGCCGGCGAGGAGATGCCGCAGTACCTCAAGGACCACCCCGTCTACTACGCCGGTCCGGCCAAGACCCCCGAGGGCTACGCCTCGGGCTCGTTCGGGCCGACCACCGCCGGCCGGATGGACTCCTACGTCGACCAGTTCCAGGCCGCCGGCGGCTCGATGGTGATGCTGGCCAAGGGCAACCGCTCCGCCCAGGTCACCCGGGCATGCGAGACCCACGGCGGCTTCTACCTCGGCTCCATCGGCGGTCCGGCCGCCCGCCTGGCCCAGGACTGCATCAAGTCCGTCGAGGTGCTGGAGTACCCCGAGCTGGGCATGGAGGCGGTCTGGAAGATCGAGGTCGAGGACTTCCCGGCCTTCATCGTGGTCGACGACAAGGGCAACGACTTCTTCGCCGAGACCCAGAAGCCGGTCGCCCTGACCATCCGTACGCGTTCGGCCGAGAGGGTCTGAGCCGGTAACCTGCTGGCCGTGATCTCGGACCCCCGACGTACCCGCCGCCGGCTCGTACGCCGCGCGATGGCGCCCTCCCTCCTCGCCCTGACCCTCCTGGCCGCCGGTTGCTCCGGCGACGACGAGTCACCGCTCGACACGGCACCGACCACCAGCGCCGAGCCGACCGCCGACGCTGAGGACCCCGAGGCTGACGCGCTCGCCGCGTGGGAGGCCTACTGGGACGCCGTCGTCGAGGCACAGAACACCGCCGACGCCGACGGCGTCGCCGCCGACCGGCTGTCCGCGGTGGCCGCCTCCGAGGTCGTCGAGCTCGAGCTCAGCATCATCGAGCGCTACCAGGGCTACGGACTCACCCGGACCGGCGCGCCGGAGTTCGCCGACGTCTCCGTGCAGGTCGAGGACGACACCGCCACCGTCGCCGGCTGCGTCAACGAGGACGACTGGGGAGCCGTCGTCGACGGTGAGCCGGTCGCCGAGGAGGACCGCGGGTTCGAGCCGCACGGTGCCACCCTGGAGAACCAGGACGGCACCTGGCGGGTGACCGAACTGCAGGTCCCGGAGGGCCTGACGTGCTGACCGCGACGCGGCCGGTGCACCACCTCGTGGTGGCACTGCTCACCCTGATCGCCGTGGTCGCGCTGCCCGCGGCGGCCTCCGCCGACCCGAAGTGCCGCAAGGTCGAGATCGCCCCCGGGAAGTTCATCTACGTCTGCGACGAGCCGGAGGAGCCCGGCACCCCGGGCGGCCCGGGACCCGGCGGTCCGACCGCTCCGCCGCCGTGCGACCTGGAGGCGCCATACGACGAGTTCTGCGAGGGCACCGCCGCGTGCTGGGGCAACAACCCCGCCAAGGTGGAGAACCCCACCGAGCTCGAAGGCGTGCCGAAGCCGTCGGAGGACGCCTACGCGGCCTACAAGGCCTGCCGCCGCGCCGACGGCAGCTTCTACAGCGAGTGGTACTGGACCACCGAGCCCAACCCCGGCCCGACGCCCGCCGAGGCCGCCCAGCAGGCGTTCGGTGAGCTGACCACGCCGGCGTTCACCGCGGCCTTCAACCCCGACACCCGCACGCTGGTCAACCTGGAGACCTGGTGGTGGGCCGAGGGTGCCGACGCTCAGGAGATCGTCGGCACCGGCGCGCTCGGGGTCCGCGCGATCGGCACCCCCGACCGGATCGAGGTCGACCCCGGCGACGGCACGGGCACCTTCACCTGCGACTTCGTCACGAGCGAGTCCGACGCGTGCAGCCACGTCTACCGCCGGGCGAGCAGGCCCACGTACGACGCGCGCATGCGGCTGGTCTACAGCGTGCGGTTCGAGCGCAACGGCAACCCGATGGACCTGCCCGGCCTGCCGACCCAGCTCGAGAGCCCGTGGCAGGGCACCGCGGTCGATGTCGACGAGGTGCAGAGCATCGTTCGCCCCTGAGGTCCGCTGGGTACGGTCGGAGCCATGAGCGAGGCCACGAACGAGCAGGAGTACCGCACCGAGCACGACTCGATGGGCGAGGTCCGGGTTCCGGCCCATGCGCTCTGGCGAGCCCAGACCCAGCGCGCGGTCGAGAACTTCCCGATCAGCGGTAGCGGCCTGGAGTCGCGGCACATCCAGGCGATGGCCCGGGTGAAGTCCGCCGCGGCGCGGGCCAACGCCGCGCTCGGCGTGCTGACCGCCGAGCAGGCCGAGGCGATCGTCGCCGCAGCCGACCAGGTGATCTCCGGCGGCCTCGACGACCACTTCCCGGTCGACGTGTTCCAGACCGGTTCGGGCACCAGCTCCAACATGAACATGAACGAGGTGCTCGCCTCGCTCGCGGCCCGCGCCGGCACCGAGGTCCACCCCAACGACCACGTCAACGCCAGCCAGTCGAGCAACGACACCTTCCCGACCTCGATCCACGTCGCCGCGACCGAGGCGACCGCCCGCGACCTGTTGCCGGCGCTGACCCACCTCGCCGAAGCGCTCGAGGCGAAGGCCACCGAGTTCGCCGACGTGGTGAAGGCCGGGCGCACCCACCTGATGGACGCCACCCCGGTCATGCTGGGCCAGGAGTTCTCCGGGTACGCCGCGGCGATCCGCTTCGGCATCGAGCGGGTCGAGGCGTCGCTACCGCGGGTGGCCGAGCTGCCGTTGGGCGGCACCGCGGTCGGCACCGGCATCAACACCCCCGCGGGGTTCGCCGCCGCGGCAATCGCGCATCTGGCCGACGACACCGGCCTGCCGTTCACCGAGGCGCGCAACCACTTCGAGGCCCAGGGTGCCCGCGACGGCCTCGTCGAGTTGTCGGGCCAGCTGCGGGTGATCGCGGTGTCGCTGACGAAGATCTGCAACGACCTGCGCTGGATGTCGTCGGGCCCGACGACCGGCCTGGCCGAGATCCACCTCCCCGACCTGCAGCCGGGGTCGAGCATCATGCCCGGCAAGGTCAACCCTGTGCTCCCCGAGGCCACCCTGATGGTGTGCGCCCAGGTGATCGGCAACGATGCCGCGATCGCGACCGGGGGCGCGGCGGGCAACTTCGAGCTCAACGTGATGCTGCCGATGATCGCGCGCAACCTGCTCGAGTCGATCCGGCTGCTCTCGACGAGCACCCGGGTGCTGGCCGACCGCTGCATCAGCGGCATCACCGCCGACGTCGAGCGGATGCGCACCTACGCCGAGTCCTCGCCGTCGGTGGTGACACCGCTCAACAAGTACATCGGCTACGAGAACGCCGCGAAGGTCGCCAAGCGGGCGCTGGCCGAGGGCCGCACGATCCGGGAGACGGTGGTCGCGATGGGCTACCTCGAGGACGGCTCGCTCACCGCGGAGCAGCTGGACGAGGCGCTCGACGTCGCTGCGATGACCGGCCCCCACTGAGCGCGACCAGCAGCACCAGCACCACCAGCGCCAGGCCCATACAGGCGACCATCCCCAGGGCCATCGCCAGCGCGCTGCCCTCGCCGGCGAGCCCGACGATCGCGGCCGCGACGCCCGCGGTCAGGAACTGCACCATCCCCTGCAGGGACGAGGCGGCACCGGCCGAGGCGGCCTGCTCGGCGAGGGCCAGGGAGGTCGCGTTCGCCATGACCAGCCCGAACACCGCCACGGCCGGGAAGAGCGCCGCGACGACGACCGCCGCCGGCCAGTCCCGTACGACGGCCAGCAGGACCACGAGCACGGCGGCGATGCCGATCAGCACCCCGAGCCCGAGCAGCCGCAGCTCGCTGGCGAACCGCCCCACCAGCACCCGGTTGAGCTGACCGGCCGCGACGATCCCGGCTCCGTTGAGGGCGAACACCAGGCTGAACCCGCGGACGCTGAATCCGTAGGCCTCCTGCAGCACGAACGACGAGGAGGAGATGTAGACGAACAGCGAGGCGAACATCAGCCCCGAGATGGCGATGCAGGCCACGAACCGCGGGTCGCGGAGCAGCCGTCCGTAGCGGCGCAGGTGACCGAGGAGCCGCGCCTCCTGCCGTCGGTCGACCGGCAGCGACTCCGGGAGCCGGAGCACGACGGTGACCAGCAGCACGAGTCCGAACACCGCCAGCACGCCGAAGACGACGCGCCAGTGGCTCGCGGCGATGATCTGGGCGCCGGCCACGGGCGCCAGCACCGGCGCGACGCCGGAGACCAACATCAGGGTGGAGAAGAAGCGGGTCATCGTCGTGCCGGCATACAGGTCGCGCACGATCGCCCGGGAGAGCACGATCGCCGCGGACGCGCCGAACGCCTGGACGACCCGACCTGCGATGAGCACCTCGACCGTCGGGGCGGCCAGACAGACGAGCGAGCCGAGCACGTAGACGACCAGACCCGTCAGCAGGGGGCGGCGCCGACCCCAGGCGTCGGAGAGCGGGCCGACGACCAACTGGCCGAGCGCGAGACCGACGACGAACACCGTCAGCGATAACTGGACGAGCGAGGCCCGCGTCTCGAGGTCGGCGGCCATGTCGGGCAGACCCGGCAGGTAGAGGTCGATCGTCATCGGCGCGAACGCCGAGAGGCTGCCGAGGATCAGCACCAGGGCGAGCGGGGCGCGACCGTCGCCGCGCTCCCCCGCGGGGCTCAGTACCAGTTGTTGGCCTGCTTGAACGACCACGCCGAGCAGGGGGTGCCGTAGGCGTCGCGGATGTAACCCAGGCCCCAGCGGATCTGCGAGACCGGGTTGGTCATGTAGTCGGCCGGCAGGTCGTCGTGGGTGCCGCCGGTCAGCGCCTGCGGGATGCCGTACGCCGACGAGGTCGGGTTGTCGGCGTCGACCTCCCAGTCGCTCTCGGAGACCCAGAGCTGGTCGAGGCAGCCGAACTGGTCGGCTCCGAAGCCGAACTCCCCGAGCATGCCCCGGGCGATCTCGCGGGGGTCGGCGTCGGCGAGGTCGTCGACGCCGGTGACGGCGCCGCCCGCCTCGGGCGCGAGCGTGAGCATCTTCGTGCGGTCGGGGCCGTCCTCATCGGACGGCGACTCGGCGTCGGCGGCGGTCAGCGACTCCCGCCCGCCCGAGCGCGAGGACCGCTCGGAGGTTGCCGCCCTCTCGGCCCGCAGCCGGGCCAACTCGCGGTCGTCGCCGGCGACCGTGGCGGTCGCCGTCGGCGGCGTGGTCGCGGGGTCGGGCCGCTCGGCCAGGACGCCGGCGGAGATGGCACCGCCGGTGCCGAGGGTCGCCAGGGAGACCACGGCGATCCGGCCGACGCGACGGGGGCGAGGGATCGGCTCGCCACGGTGACGCGGGGTGTAGCGGGCGCGGAGGAGCAAGAGGGGGGACCTCGGGGATCTCGACGTGCGCGGCGGTCAGCACCGCACGGGGGACCGCACCACTGTCCCCGACGAGACCGTCACAGACAAACGGGCGTGGTTCGGATCACTCGTTGTCGGCCTTCTTCTCCACCGACTCCAGCGTCAGGTTGTCGCCGGTCTCGGGGTCGAAGATGTGGATCCGCTCGGTGTCGACCCAGATCTCCGCCTCGTCGCCGGCCGCGACGTGGGAGGCGGCGTCCAGCGACACGACGATCTGGGTGCGCAGCGACTCGCCGTCGAGGTCCCGCTCGAGCTGCTCGAGCTGCTTCTGGACCGCCTCCGGCGCCTCGAAGGGCAGGTAGGCGTAGGCCTCGTTGCCCAACCACTCGGTGAACTCCACCGTCGCTCGGAACGTCGAGCCGGATGCCCGCTTGGACTCCTCGATGACGCTGGCGTCGTCGAAGTACTCCGGTCGGATGCCGGCGATCAGGGTCTTGCCGGTGTGGTCGGCCACGAGGTCGGCCTTGTGCTTCGGGATCTCGACCTTGCCGAAGGGCATGTCGACGGTGGTGCCCTCGACCGTGGCGGGCAGGAAGTTCATCGGCGGGGAGCCGATGAACCCCGCGACGAAGAGGTTGACCGGCTGCTCGTAGAGCTCGCGGGGCGTTGCGAGCTGCTGGAGCTCCCCCCGCTTGAGCACCGCCACCCGGTCGCCGAGCGTCATGGCCTCGGTCTGATCGTGGGTGACGTAGACGGTGGTGATGCCCAACCGCTTCTGCAGCCGGGCGATCTCGGTGCGCATCTGGCCGCGTAGCTTGGCGTCGAGGTTCGACAGCGGCTCGTCGAAGAGGAAGGCCTGGGCGTCGCGGACGATCGCGCGCCCCATCGCCACCCGCTGGCGTTGACCGCCGGAGAGGTTGCCGGGCTTGCGCTCGAGATGCTCGTCGAGCTCGAGGGTCCTGCTCGCCTCGCGGACCTTCTTGTCCACCTCGTCGTCGGGCGCCTTGGCCAACCGCAGCGGGAAGGCGATGTTCTCGTAGACGCTCAGGTGCGGGTAGAGCGCGTAGTTCTGGAACACCATCGCCAGGTTGCGCTCCCGCGGCGCCAGATCGTTGACGCGCTTGCCGCCGATGATCATGTCGCCGGAGGTGATGTCCTCCAGCCCGACGATCATCCGCAGCAGCGTCGACTTCCCGCAGCCGGACGGCCCGACGAGGATCACGAACTCCCCGTCGGCGATGTCGATGCTCACGTCGTTCACGGCCGGGAAGCCGTCGCCGTACTTCTTGACGATGTTCTTCATCTCGATGGCAGCCATGTGGCATCAACCCTTCACGGCACCGGAGGTCAGTCCGGCCACGATCTTGCGCTGGAAAATCAGGACGATGATGATGATCGGGATCGTCGCCACGACGGCTCCCGCGGCCAGCAGCGACGCCGGCCGGTTGAACGGGTCGGGTCCGACGAAGAACGACAGCGCCGCGGGGATCGGGCGGGCGTTTTCGGTGGACGTCAGGGAGATGCCGAAGACGAAGTCGTTCCAGGCGAAGAAGAACGTCAGGATCGCCGCGGTGAACACCCCGGGTGCGGCGAGCGGCACGATCACCTTGCGGAACGCCTGCCACGACGTCGCACCGTCGACCTGGGCGGCCTGCTCCATCTCCCATGGGATCTCGCGGAAGAACGCCGACAGCGTCCAGATCGCCAGCGGCAGGGTGAAGGACATGTAGGGGATGATCAGGCCCGGCCAGGTGTCGTAGATGCCGAGCGTGCGCCACATGTCGAACAGCGGGCCCACCAGCGAGACGACCGGGAACATCGCGATCACCAGCGCGGTGGTGAGCACGAACTTCTTGCCCCTGAACTCCAACCGGGCGATCGCGTACGCCGCGAGCGTGGCGAGGATGACCGACAGCAGGGTGGCGATCAGGGAGATCCCGAGGGAGTTCAGGATCGCCCGGCGGAACTGGTCGTCCTCGATGACGGCGACGTAGTTGTCCCAGCCGGCGAACCCGTTGCCGGAGGGGAAGAAGCCGGGGCTGCCGTTGGTGATCGCGGCCTGGGACTTGAACGACAGCGAGATGATCCACACCACCGGCAGCAGGCACCACAGCAGGATCAGCGCTACTCCGACGACGAGACCGATGCGGTTCTTGGTCATCTCACTTCTCCTGTCGCGCCTGGGCCAGGTCGACCTTGAACAGCTTCACGATGCCGAAGGCGACCACGAGGACGGAGAGGAACAGCAGCACCGAGAGCGCCGACCCGATGCCGAGCTGGAACTGCTCGATCACCTGCCGGTAGGTCAGGAACGAGATCGACTCGGTGCCGTTGGCCCCGGCGGTCATCACGAAGATGTTGTCGAAGATCCGGTAGGCGTCCAGCGCCCGGAACAGCACCGCCACCATGATCGCGGCGCGCATGTTCGGCAGGATCACCTTCGTCAGCCGCTGCCACCACGAGGCGCCGTCGACCTTGGCGGCCTCGAGCATGTCCTCGGAGACGTTGGCGAGCCCGGCGAGCAGCAGCAGCGACATGAAGGGGGTGGTCTTCCAGATCTCGGAGACCATGATCGCCATCATCGACGACTCGTACTGGGCGAACCAGTTGAAGCCGTCGCCGAGGAACGGCAGCCACCCGTTGACGAACCCGTTGGTGTTGGAGAACGCGAACTGCCAGGCGAATCCGGACACCACGGTGATGATCCCGTAGGGGATCAGGATCGAGGTGCGGATGACCCCGCGCGCGAAGATCACCCGGTGCATCACCATCGCGAAGGCGAAGCCGATGACCAGCTCGACGGCGACGGTCACGACCATGATGAACACGGTGTTGGCGGTGTCGCGCCAGAACAGCTCGTCGGTCAGCGCGGTCCAGTAGTTCGCGACGCCGACGAACTCCCGGTCGTCGGGTGCGGTCAGGCTATAGGAGAACAGCGAGAGGTAGAGCGCCCGCAGCATCGGGAACGCGGTCACCAACAGCATCAGCACGATGGCCGGGAGGACCAGCATCCGGCCGAGCTTGTTCTCCGCGCGGGCGCGGTCGGACAGCTCGGGGGACGGGGTCTTGTCGTGCGGGTCGGCGGTGGCGGTCTGCACGGCGGTGGTGCTCACAGCAGGGCCTCCCCTCGGAGGATCGCGGTCACGAAGTCCTGCGCCTCCCCGGGCGTACGGTCGGGGCTGACCTGGGTGGGCGAGTGCCACACCGACTGCAGGGCACTGGAGATCTGGCTGTAGAACGCGCTCTGCGGTCGCGGTCCGCCCTCATCGATGCTCTCGGCGAAGAGTTCCAGCAGGTCGGAGGGGTAGGCCTCCTGCAGCTCGGGGGCGTCGTAGACCGACTGCCGGGCGGGCATCAGCCCGTCGTTGACGGCCAACTGCGCCTGAGCGTCCTCACTGGTGATGCAGAGCGCGGCCTCCTGGGCCGCCTCGATGTCGGGGGTGAACGCCCCCACGCCGATCATGATGCCGCCGATCGGGGGCCGGGAGGGCTCGTCGGGCAGCGTGCGCGGGTAGCGGGCCCAGCCCAGGTCCTCGAGCGCCTGCTCGTCGGGCGGCCCGCCGGGCTCGCCGACCGCGTCGGCGTAGTTCTTGAAGACGAAGGTCCAGTTGACCATGAACTGGCCCGGCCCCTCCTCCGGCCACATCCTCCCGAGGCTGGTGCCCTCGTTGGAGGTCGTGAAGTCGTCCTGGGTGGCGTCGGAGTCGGCCAGTTGCTCGATCACCGCCGCGGCCTCCCGCACCGCGTCGGTGTCGAGGGTGACCTCGGTGTCGCTGCCGTCCTCGACGGTGTCGGGGTCGAGGATGTTGCCGCCGGCGCCCTGGATGAGTGCGTTGATCCAGACGACGTACGCCTCGTAGCGGTTGGCCTGCACGCCCACCGTGCCGCCCTCGCTGTCGGCGGCGTCGATGATCTCCTCCCAGGTGACCGGCTGGCTCATGTCGAGCCCGGCCGCCTCGGCGAGCGACTTGCGGAACCACAGCACCTGGGTGTTGGCCCACTGCGGGGCGACGACGACCTCGTCCTCCCACGTAGCGGACTCGGCCGCCCCGTCGAGGACCCCCTCGAGCGCCTGCTCGCCGAGCTCGCCCTCGAACGGCGCCAGCCACCCGGCGTTGGCGAACTCGGGGACGAAGACCGGGTCGAGGCTCATCAGGTTGGTGGTGCTGTCGTCGGCCGCCAGCCGGCGGGCGAGCTGGGTGCGCTGGTCGGTGGCGCTGGTCGGCAGCAGCTGGATGCGGATCGTGTAGTCATCGGTGCTGCACTCCTCGGCCAGCCCGGTGAGGGTCTCCTGGCCGTCGGGGTTGATGTACCAGTTCAGGACCTGGCGCCCCTGGGAGTCGGTCGTCTCGACCCCGCACGCCGCGAGGGCGCTGCCGCCGACGACCGCGGCGAGGGCGAGGGCGCCGCGGCGGCGCCAGCGATGACGGCCGCGCCGGGTTCGTGGCGGTCTTCCTGCTCGATCCATGCCGGGCCTCCCTCTCGACCGCCGAGGGCGTCTCCCGAAATCGCACCCTCGGTGATCCACGTCACTCAACCACACCACTGTGATTGCCGCCATCGACTACCCCGACGCCCGTCGGCGTACACCTGACCCCGACGAGGCACCCGCCCGGCTGCTCAGACGGTCAGCGTCTCGAGCATCTCGGTCACCAGCGCGGCGATCGGGGAGCGCTCGGAGCGGGTGAGGGTGACGTGGGCGAAGAGCGGGTGGCCCTTGAGCCGCTCGACCACGGCCACGACGCCGTCGTGGCGCCCCACCCTGAGGTTGTCGCGCTGCGCGACGTCGTGGGTGAGGACGACCTTGGAGTTCGCGCCGATCCGCGACAGCACCGTCAACAGCACGTTGCGCTCGAGCGACTGCGCCTCGTCGACGATCACGTAGGCGTCGTGCAGCGACCGGCCCCGGATGTGGGTCAGCGGCAGGACTTCCAGCATCCCGCGGTCGAGCACCTCCTCGACGACGTGCGGCGAGGTGAGCGCACCGAGGGTGTCGAAGACGGCCTGGGCCCAGGGCGCCATCTTCTCGGACTCGCTGCCGGGCAGGTAGCCCAGTTCCTGGCCGCCCACCGCGAACAGCGGGCGGAACACGACGACCTTCTTGTGCTGACCGCGCTCGAGCACCGCCTCCAACCCGGCACACAGCGCCATCGCGGACTTGCCGGTGCCGGCCCGGCCGCCGAGCGAGACGATGCCGACCTCGGGGTCGAGGAGCAGGTCCAGGGCGATGCGCTGCTCGGCGGAGCGACCGTGGATGCCGAACGCCTCCCGGTCGCCACGGACCAGGTGGACCCGCTTGTCCTCCTGCACGCGCGCGAGGGCGCTGCCGCGTTCGGAGACGAGCACCAGGCCGGTGTGGCACGGCAGGTCCCTGGCCCGGTCGAGGTCGATGACGTGGTCCTCGTAGAGCGCGTCCACGTCGCCGGCGCGGACCTCGAGCTCAGCCATGCCCGTCCAGCCGGCCTCGGTGTCGGAGGCGAGCTCGGCGCGGTACTCCTCCGCGTCCAGGCCCACCGCACTCGCCTTGATCCGCAATGGCAGATCCTTGGACACCAGGGTGACCAGGTGGCCCTCGTCGGCGAGGTTCCTGGCGACCGCGAGGATGCGGGTGTCGTTGTCACCCAGCCGGAAGCCCGAGGGCAGCGCCCCGGGGTCGGTGTGGTTGAGCTCCACCCGGAGCGTGCCGCCCTCCTCGGTGACCGGCACCGGCTGGTCGAGACGACCGTGGGCCTGGCGGAGGCCGTCGAGCATCCGCAGCGCGGATCGGGCGAAGTAGCCCAGCTCGGGGTGGTCCCGTTTGCCCTCGAGCTCGGTGATCACCACCACGGGGAGCACGACCTCGTGCTCGCAGAAGCGCCGCGCGGCGCCGGGGTCGGCCAGCAGCACGCTGGTGTCCAGGACGTAGGTGCGGCGCTCGTCGGACGTGGCTGCCATGACGGACATCCCCTCTCGGACCGGCGCCGCACCCCGCAGCCCGGTCCGTGCTAGTGATCGGACCGGGGTCGGCACCGGCGGACCGCGGCGGGTCCTCCGGTGGTGCGGTGCTGGTGACAGGTCACGAGCGGGCCTCCCGAACGGCGGGCTTCCCCACCCGCCATCGCTGCGAACGTACGCCCGCGCACCCGGTTGTTGCCTGCGACACGCCCGCCGGAGGGGCAGGGTTGCGCCGAGCGGCGGCTCAGGAGCCGAACCGGCGCTCCCGCTCGGCGTAGGCCCGCACCGCGCGGAGGAAGTCCACGCGCCGGAAATCGGGCCAATAGGCCTCGCAGAAGTAGAACTCACTGTGGGCGCTCTGCCAGAGCAGGAACCCGCCGAGACGCTGCTCGCCGGAGGTGCGGATCACCAGGTCCGGATCGGGCTGGCCCTTGGTGTAGAGGTGCTCGGCGATGTGCTCGACGTCGAGGGTGGTGGCCAACTCCTCCAGCGAGGTCCCGCGCTCGGCGTGCTCGGCGAGCAGGGCGCGGACGGCGTCGGCGATCTCGCGGCGCCCGCCGTACCCGACCGCGATGTTGACGATCATCCCCTCGACCTGCCGGGTGCGCTCGGCGGCGCCCTTCAGGCGGGCGGCGGTGGCATCGGGGAGCAGGTCGAGCGCGCCGACCGGGTGCAGGCGCCACTTGCCGGTGGCGGCGAGGGCGTCGACGACCTCCTCGATGATCTCCAGCAGCGGCTCGAGCTCCCGTGCCGGGCGGTTGAGGTTGTCGGTCGACAGCAGCCACAGGGTGACGACCTGGACGCCGACCTCCTCACACCAGGTGAGCAGCGGTTCGATGTTGGCCGCGCCCGCCCGATGACCGTGGGCCGAGTCCCGGCCGACCGCGCGTGCCCAGCGCCGGTTGCCGTCGAGCATGACGCCGACATGGCGCGGGATCCGGTCGGCGGGAAGCCGGCGCGAGAGCCGCGCCTCGTAGGCCGGGTAGAGCACCCGGCGTACGCCCCGCTTCCAGTCGGCCACGATCCCGAATCGTACTCGCGCCCACGTCGTTAGGATTCGCTGCGTGAACGCGTCCGGTCGACTCCAGGAGATCCGCGGCGAGGTCCGGGAGGCGCTCGCCGACGTCAAGCCCAAGCTCCGTGGCTGGCTCCATGCCGTCACCGCGCCGCTCGCGCTCGCCGGCGGCATCGTGCTCGTGGTCCTCTCCCCCGACGCGACGACCCGCATCGGCTCGGCCGTCTTCGCCGGTACGGCGCTGCTGCTGTTCGGCGTGTCGGCGGTCTATCACCGCGGGACCTGGTCGCCGCGGGTGTGGGCGTTCCTGCGCCGGTTCGACCACGCCAATATCTTCCTGCTGATCGCCGGCTCCTACACGCCCTTCACCCTGCTGCTGCTCGAGGACCCCGAGCGCACGATCCTCCTCGCGACCGTCTGGACCGGCGCCATCCTGGGTGTGCTGTTCCGCGTGTTCTGGACCGGAGCCCCGCGCTGGCTCTACACCCCGATCTACATCGCCCTGGGCTGGGCCGCGGTGTTCTTCATCGGCGACTTCGCCGCCAGCGGCGGGGCCGCGGTGCTCACGCTGCTCGTCGTCGGCGGCGGGCTCTACACCCTGGGCGGAATCGTCTACGGCCTCAAGCGGCCCGACCCCTCCCCGCGGTGGTTCGGCTTCCACGAGGTGTTCCACACCCTCACGATCGCGGCGTTCATCTCGCACTACATCGGGGTCTCGATCGCGACCTACGCCCAGCGCTGAGCACTTCGGCCACAACGATGTCGTTGGGTGTCACGCCGTGGTGCCGCCGAGCGGGATCGGGTCGAGCCCCAGCTTGCGGTGGTCCCACGACCGGACCCGCTCGACGTCGAGGCGGACGGCGACCCGCTTGTTGAGCATCATCTCGACGAACGGCTTGGCGTCCTCGGTGTAGGGCCCGGTGTAGCGCTCCCAGACGTCGACGCCGACGGCGAAGAGCGCGTCGGGGTCGTCCACGACCACGGCGCGCCCCTCGAACGAGACGCCGCGCAGCGTGTCGTAGGTGAGGCCGTCCTCGATCAGCACGGTCGCGCGGGGGTCGCGCTGGATGTTGCGGACCTTCTGCGCCTTCGCCTTGGTCTCGAACCAGATCGTGCCGTCGATCCACGCGAACCACATCGCGACCGCGTGCGGGTGCCCCGTCGGGCCGAGGGTCGAGAGGATCGCCGTACGCCGGCTCGCGACGAAGGCGTCGATCTCCTCATCGCTCATCGTGATCTGCGCTCGCTGGTTGACACCCATGCACGCACTCCTGTGGTCGGTCCGGGTCCGGGCGCCTCGCAACCTAGTGGGTCACCGATCGGCCGCGGTGGTCATCCGGCACATGAGCACCGCTGCTCGACCGGGACGCCGGCCAGCGCCTCCTCGACGTGCTCGCCGCAGCCGGCCCAGGTGGGCTTGCCGCAGGCCGAACAGGTGACGCGCTGGCACATGGGTTTCCTCCAGAGGTGTTCGACTCCGCTTGTTCGGCTCCGCTGGCCCCCATGATGCCGGGTGCCGCTTCGTGGCCGTGGTTACCGTGGACGCATGGCTACCACAGACCTGACCGCTGCCACCTTCGAGCAGACCGTCCTCGGCAACGACATCGTGCTGGTGGACTTCTGGGCGGCGTGGTGCGGTCCGTGCCGCCAGTTCGCCCCGACCTACGAGGCTGCGTCGCAGAGCCATCCCGACGTCGTGTTCGGCAAGGTCGACACCGAGGCCGAGCAGGCCCTGGCGGCGGCGGCGGAGATCAGCTCGATCCCGACGCTGATGGCCTTCCGCGAGGGCATCCTCGTCTTCTCCCAGCCCGGGGCGCTGCCGCCGGCGGCCCTCGAGCAGGTCGTCACGGCCGTGAAGGACCTCGACATGGACGACGTGCGCGCGCAGATCGCCGCCCAACAGGACGGCGGGCAGAACGACGGGCAGGACGGGCCGTCCGATGAGCAGCCCGGCAGCCCTCAGGCCTGAGGCTCCTCGTCCGGGTCGGGCCCCTCGGCACCGCGCCGGGCGGGGTCCTGCTGGTCGAAGTGCGCGCGGGTGCGGCGCAGCCGCTTGAAGAAGCTCAGCGCCAGCACCACTACGGCGAGGGCCATGCCCAACCACAGCAACAGGGCGGTCCAGCCGGCCTTGACCTCGTTGTCCTCGGGCACGGGGTCGACCGGCGCCTGGTCCATGGGGAGCACGCCGGCGATCCCGGCGAGCAGGTCGGGCCCCAGCTGCGCGAGGAGCGCAACCACGCCGTGGGCGGTGACAGGGTCGACGGACATGTCCCCATCCTCCCACGCGGCCGCGGGCGGGCCGGGCCCGGGATCAGGCGGGTAGGCGACCGTCGAGGTGCAGTTCCCGGACGCCCGCGAAGAGGTCGTCCTCGGGGAGGTCGACCTCGACCATCGTCCGGGCCAGCTCGAAGTCCTCGGTCGGCCACGCCTCCTGGTGCACCTCCAGCGGGCAGGCGAACCACGCCCCGTCGGGGTCGATCTGGGTCGCGTGGGCCAGCAGCGCCCGGTCGCGCACCGGGAAGAACTCCGCACACGGCACCCGGGTGGTGATGCGAGCGGCGTGGACCGGGTCGGGCTTCCACTGCTCCAACCGCTCGGCATACGGCGACTCGAGCCCACGCGCCACCATGGCGTCGTGCAACGCCTGGGTCCGCTCGCGGTGGAACCCGTGGTGGTAGTACAGCTTCAGCGGTTGCCAGGGCTCCCCCGCCTCGGGGTAGGCCGACCCGTCGCCGGCGGCCTCGAAGGCGGCGACGGTGACCTTGTGGCACATGATGTGGTCGGGGTGCGGATAGCCGCCGTTCTCGTCGTAGGTCGTGACCACGTGCGGTCGGAACTCGCGGATCAGCCGGACGAGAGGCGCGGCCGCCTCGGCGACGTCCATGAGCGCGAAGCAGCCCTCCGGCAGCGGCGGCTTCGGGTCGCCCTCGGGCCAGCCCGAGTCGACGAAGCCCAGCCAGTCCTGCGCGACACCGAGGATCTCGCGGGCCGCCTCCATCTCCCGCCGGCGGATCTCGGAGATGTTCTCCCAGACCTCCGGTCGGTCCATCTTGGGGTTGAGCACCGAGCCGCGCTCGCCCCCGGTGCAGGTCACCACGTGCACGTCCGCACCCTCGGCGACGTAGCGCGCCGTGGTCGCCGCACCCTTGCTCGACTCGTCGTCGGGGTGGGCGTGGACATGCATGAGGCGCAGCCCCGTCGAGGGGCCGGACGGCGTGGGGGACATGCCCCGATCCTAGAATCGGGGTCATGACGAGCGACGAGGCCCTGCTGCGCGAGCGCTACGGCCGCCGCCGCACCCGTCGCACGTGGGTGCCCTTCGCCGTCGTCACCGCCGTCGTGGGACTCGGATGGCTGGCCTGGACGGCGATCTACCACGGCACCCCCGAGGTCTCCTCGGAGATGGTGACCTGGAGCAGCGGCGACGGGCGCACCGCCGAGGCGCGGGTGTCGGTCCAACGCCGCGGGGCCGACGTCGAGGCCGAGTGCCTGCTGCGCGCCCAGTCCGAGGACCACAGCATCGTCGGCGAGACCACCTTCACCGTCGGTCCGGGCGGCCGGGAGAACGACGTCTACGCGGTCGCGATCCGCACCGAGCGGCCCGCGACCGCCGTGGTCCTGGTGGGCTGTCGCACCGACGACCAGCCGATCCGCCGGTGACCCTGTTAAACTGAACTACTCGGCCCCCGGCACTCCCGGGGGCTTTATCAATCCCACGCACGATCACAGGCAGCGTCCCGCTGCTTCTCAACGTCAGGAGCTACCCGTGACCCAGTCGACGTCGGAGACCATCTGGCTGACCCGCGACGGCTACGACAAGCTCGTCGCCGAGCTCGAGGAGCTCAAGGGCCCCAAGCGCGCCGAGATCGTGGAGCGCATCAGCGCGGCGCGCGAGGAGGGCGACCTCAAGGAGAACGGCGGCTACCACGCCGCCCGCGAGGAGCAGGGCAAGCTCGAGGGGCGCATCCTCCAGCTCGAGGACACCCTCCGGCGCGCCCAGGTCGGCGAGACCCCGCCCGACGACGGTGTGGTCGAGCCCGGCATGAAGGTCACCTACCGCTTCGTCGGCGACGACGAGGACGAGACCGAGGAGTTCCTGCTCGCCTCCCGCGAGCTCGAGACCGGTTCCGGCCTCACGGTCTACTCTCCCCAGTCGCCGCTCGGTTCGGCGATCACCGGTGCGCGCAAGGGCGACACCGTCAGCTACCTCGCCCCCAACGGCAAGACGCTCGAGGTCGAGATCGTCGACGCCGTGCCCTACACCGGCTGAGTCGATCACGCCACGGCGTACCCACGGGCCCGCAGCCTCGCCAGCACCTGCTCGGCGTGCTGCGGGCCCCGTGTCTCCAGCTGCAGGGTGACCACCACCTCGTCGAGGTGGAGTGAGGCCGAGGTCCGCTCGTGCACCACATCGAGCACGTTGGCCTGGGCCTCGGCGAGCTCGGCCAGCAGGGTGGCCAGCCCCCCGGGCACGTCGGGGATCCGTACGGTGCAGCCGAGGTAGCGCCCGGCGGACGCCATGCCGTGGCGGATCACGCGCATCAGCAGCAGCGGGTCGATGTTGCCGCCCGAGAGCACCGCGACCGTGGGTCCCTCCCACCGGTGCGGGTCGTCGAGCAGCGCGGCGACCGCCGCCGCCCCGGCGGGCTCGAGCACGAGCTTGGCCCGCTCCAGGGTCGACAGGACCGCCCGGGAGAGGGACTCCTCGTCGACCGTGACGATCTCGTCGACGTGGTCCCTGATGGCCGCGAACGGCACGTCGCCGGGCAGCCCGACCGCGATGCCGTCGGCCATCGTCTTCATCCGATCGACCGCAACCGGACGGCCGGCGGCCAACGAGGCCGGGTAGGCCGCGGCACCCGCCGCCTGCACCCCGACCACGCGGACGTCGGGGCGCTGCAGCTTGATCGCGGTGGCGATGCCGGCCACCAGACCACCGCCTCCGGTCGGGACGACCACCGTGCGCACCTCGGGCGCCTGCTCGAGGATCTCGGTCCCACAGGTCGCCTGGCCCAGCACGATGTCGCGGTGGTCGTAGGGGTGGACGAGCACGGCGCCGGTCCGGTCCGCATGGGCGCGCGCGGCCTCGAGGGCCTCGTCGACCGAGGCACCGTGGAACTCGACCTCGGCGCCATAGGCTCGGGTGGCGTTCTCCTTGGGGATCGGTGCGCCGTACGGCATGTACACCCGCGAGCGGATCCCCAGCAGCTGCGCTGCCAGGGCGACACCCTGGGCGTGGTTGCCCGCGCTCGCGGCGACCACCCCGTGGGCGCGTTCCTCGGGGGTGAGGCGGGCCATGCGCAGGTAGGCACCGCGGATCTTGAACGACCCGGTGCGTTGGAGGTTCTCGCACTTGAGCAGGACCGGAGCGCCGGCCAGCGCCGAGAGCCAGCGCGACTCCTCCATCGGCGTCCGGATTGCGACGTCCTGCAGGACCCGCCGAGCCTGCGTGACGTCGTCGAGGTCGATCGGCGCGCTCACTGAACGACCTTCCTCATCGGTCGACCTCGTCGCCGACAGCGCCGTCATCGTCGTCGACGGTCCCCTCGAGCGGGTCCTCGCCGACCTCGGTCTGCGAGGCCAGGTGGAGAGCGACCGCGTTGACCGCGGCCACCAGCGGCACCGCGACCAGGGCGCCGGCCACCCCGGCGACCAACACCCCGGTGCCGATGGCGACCAGCACTCCCAGGGGGTGCACCGAGACGAACCGGCCCATGAGGAAGGGCTGGAGGATGTGGGACTCGATCTGCTGGACCACCAGGACACCGAGCAGCATGAGCAGCGCCACCACCGGCCCCTGCGCCACCAGGGCGACCAGCACCGCCACCGACCCGGACAGGAACGCACCGATGATCGGGATGAAAGCGCCGAGGAAGACCACGACGCCGATCGCCGAGACCAGGGGGACGTCCAGGATCGCGGCGGCGATCATGATGCCGACCGAGTCCACCGCGGCCACCAGCACGGTCGCACGGACGAACTGGGTCAGCGAGCGCCAGGCGATGCGGCCCGAGGTGTCGGCCCGCCCGCGCGCCGCCCGGGGGAACAGCCGGACCACCCAGGCCCAGATGCGGGCGCCGTCGGCGAGGAAGAAGTAGGTCGCGAAGAGTGCCAGGAAGGCGCCGGCGACCACGTGGCCCAGCGTCGTCCCGACCTCGGTGGCCCGCTTGACCAGCTCCTGGTTGCTGTCGGTCAGCGTGCGTTGGACCTCGCGGATCACGTCGTTGATCTGGGAGTCGCTGGCTTGGAGCGGACCCTCGCGCAGCCAGGTGCGGATCTTCTCCAGTCCGTCGACCACCTGGGTGGTGAGGTCGGAGAAGCCGTCGATGACCTGCTGGCTCACGAAGGTGATCAGCAGCGCGATCAGCCCGATGCCGGTGATCACCACCCCGATCGCTGCCAGCGGCCGCGGGATCCCCAGCCGCTGTTGGAACGACACCGCCGGGGTGACCAGGGCGGTGACCAGCAGCGCGATCGCCAGCGGCATCGTGACCACCGCGAAGGTCCGCAGGGTCCACAGGATCGCCAGGCCGGCGGCGGCGATGACCAGGAACCGCCACGACCAGGCGGCGGCCAGGTCGAGGCCCCACGGCACCTGGGCGCGACTGAAGTTGGACGGGCCGGCCGCGATCTCCGGCTCCCGCACCTCGCGCTCCCGGATCTCGGCGCGCACCTCGGCCCACTGCTGGGCGACCCGTTCGCGCTCCCGACGCAGACGACCGGTGCTGCCCGTCAGTCGATTCCCAGTGCCCTTGGCCACTGCGTCAAGGTACCCGCTCCGAGCAGCGCCGAGCGCAGCAACTCCACCGCGGTGGGGCGGTCCTCCGCGGCCAGGAGCCCGGCGGCGGCCAGCACGTAGCGGACGTCGACCACGACCCGCGGGTGCTCGGGCACCTGCCAGCCGTCGCCGCTGCCCGCGCCGCCCAGGATCCGGCCCGCGGCGTCGACCGATGCGTGTCGCAGCACTCCGCCGGACCCGACCAGCAGGTCGACCTCGCGCAGATCGCGGCCCGAGCGCTCGACGACGCGCCCGCGCTCGTCGTACACGACCTGGACGCGGCCCGCGTGCCGCCGCAGGGCGACCCGGGCCGCCACCGTCGCGATCCGTTCGTCGTCGCTCCGATCCGCCTCGGTCGTGGGTACGAACGCCGGGTCCGCCCGCCGCCGCTCGGCGGCCGACCGTAGCCTCCCCGACGCGTCGGGGTCGGCCCCGACCGTGGACGGGGCGCTCCACCGCATCCCGAGGTCGCCCTCGACCGTGCGTTGTG
>JAJUGK010000014.1 GCA_029268205.1 Nocardioidaceae bacterium | reverse complement strand
TCCGGCGACGTGTTCTCCCCGGGCCGGCTGTGCCCGCTCACCCTGCGCAACCGCACGATCAAGGCTGCGACCTTCGAGGCACGCTCGCCCGGAGGCCTGGTCAGCCCCGATCTGATCGACTACCACGTGGCCGTCGCCGAGGGCGGCGTCGGGATGACGACCGTCGCCTACCTGGCGGTCTCGCCCGAGGGTCGCACGGACAACGCCGCGATCCACCTGCGCGATGAGGTGCTGCCCGGGCTGACCCGGCTCACCGACGCCGTGCACGCGACCGGCGCCCTGGTCTCCGGCCAGCTCGGCCACGCGGGTCCGGTCGGCAACGGCCGCTCCAACGGGGCGCACGCGATCGCCGCCTCCCGGATGCCCAGCCCGCTGTCGATGCAGTTCATCCGCTCCGCCACCGAGCGCGATCTGACCCGGGTGACCAAGGACTTCGTCGCCGCCGCCCGGCTGGGGGTGCGCGGCGGTCTGGACTGCCTCGAGCTGCACTTCGGGCACAACTACCTGATCTCCAGCTTCCTCTCCCCGGCACTCAACCGGCGCACCGACCGATGGGGCGGCAGCCTGGAGAACCGCGCCCGCCTCGCCCGTCAGGTCGCCCGTGCGGTGCGCGACGAGGTCGGCGACGAGGTCGCGGTGATCGCCAAGCTCGGCATGAAGGACGGCGCGCCCGGCGGCTTCAACCTGCCCGAGAGCATCGAGGTGGCCCGGTATCTCGAGGCCGACGGCAACCTCGACGCCCTGCAGCTGACGGCGGGCAGCTCGCTGCTCAACCCGATGTACCTCTTCCGGGGGGAGGCGCCGGTCGAGGAGTTCCGGCAGGTCATGCCGCCGCTGGTGCGGTTCGGGATGAAGTACGTCGGTGCGAAGTTCATGAAGACCTATCCCTACGAGGAGGCCTATCTCCTCCCGCTGGCCCGGCAGTTCCGGGAGGCGCTGGAGATGCCGCTGATCCTGCTCGGCGGGATCTCCACCCGCGAGACCATGGACCTGGCCATGGAGGAGGGGTTCGCCTTCGTCGCGATGGCCCGCGCCCTGCTCCAGGACCCCGAGCTGCTGCTGCGCATGCAGGCCGGCGAGGCGCGGGAGAGCGGCTGCATCCACTGCAACCGCTGCATGCCCTCGATCTACTCCTACACCAGCTGCTGGCTCTCGGAGCACCCCGCGACGGCGCCACGGGACCCCGTCGCCGCGAACGCGGACGCGCGGAACTAGAACCTGTTACATTTCCCGCTCCGAGGTCCGACGCCGGTCGGACCGTGGCGGCGGGAGAGCTGGGATGGGAATCCTCGACGCGTTCCGGATCGACGACCGGGTCGCCGTGGTCACCGGAGCCGGCCGCGGCATCGGTGCCGCGACCGCGGTCGCACTGGCCGAGGCGGGCGCCGATGTGGTGATCAGCGCGCGGCACCGCGACCAGCTCGAGAAGGTCGCCGAGGAGGTCCGTGCCGTCGGCCGCCGGGCTCACGTCGTGCCCGCCGATCTCAGCGACCTCGATGCGGCCGCCGGGCTGGCCGACGCCGCGGTCGAGGCCTTCGGCCGCCTCGACATCGTGGTCAACAACGTCGGCGGCAGCATCCCCAACGCGCTGATGGACACCGACCCCGGCTACCTCGCCGACGCGTTCCACTTCAACGTCAACACCGCGCACGCGCTGACCCGCGCCGCCGTACCCCACCTGCTGGCGGGCGAGGGCGGCTCGATCGTCAACATCTCCTCGGTCATCGGCCGTGTGGCCGGTCGCGGCTACCTCGCGTACGGCACGGCGAAGGCCGCGTTAACCCACTACACGCGACTCGCGGCCACCGACCTCTCCCCGCGCGTACGGGTGAACGCGGTGGCGGTCGGCTCGGTGCTGACCTCGGCGCTGGAGTACGTCGCCTCCGACGAGGCGATCATGGGCCAGATGGAGTCCAGCACCCCGCTCGGCCGGGTCGGGCGCCCGGAGGAGATCGCGGCCGCGGTGCTCTACCTCAGCTCGCCCGCGGGGGCCTACCTCACCGGCAAGATCCTCGAGGTCGACGGCGGGCTCCAGGTGCCCAACCTCGATCTCGGTCTGCCGGACCTGACGCCCGAGGCCTGAGCCGGCCTGCGAGAGTGGTTGGCATGAGCAACGAGTCGTCCACGCAGGGCTACCAGTCGACCGGCTCGGGAACGTGGACCGAACCGGGCGCCTACGAGGTCGCGCCCGGGGTGCACCGGATCCCGCTGCCGCTGCCGATGGACGGCCTGCGCGCGGTCAACGTCTACGTGATCGCCTCCGACGAGGGGCTCACCCTGGTCGACGGCGGCTGGGCGATCGAGGAGGCGCGAAGCCTCCTGGAGTCCTCGCTCGCCTCGATCGGGTTCACCGTCCGCGACATCCGTCGCTTCCTGGTCACCCACGTGCACCGCGACCACTACACGCAGGCCGCCGTGATCGGCAAGGAGTTCGGCGCCGAGGTGAGCCTCGGCATCGGCGACAAGCCGACCCTCGACCTGATGCACGACGCCACGCTCGACCGCGACCCGACCCTCGACCAACTCGTGCGCGCCGGCGCGCGCAGCATCGCCGAGGAGTGGGCGAAGTTCGGCGACGACGACGGACCCGACCTCGACCTGTGGGGCTACCCCGACGTGTGGCTCGAGGCCGACCACGACATCGAACTTCCCGACCGCGCGCTGCGCGCGGTCTCGACGCCGGGCCACACCCAGGGGCACTTCGTCTTCGCCGACCACGAGGCCGGCGTGCTGTTCTCCGGTGACCACGTGCTGCCCACGATCACGCCGTCGGTCGGCTTCGAGCCGGTCTACGCCCCGCAGCCGCTGCGCGACTTCATGGCCTCGCTGCAGAAGGTGCGCGCGATGCCCGACCTGACTCTGCTGCCCGCCCACGGGCCGGTCGGGATGAGCTCGCACCAGCGGGTCGAGGAGCTGCTGGCTTTCCACGAGGAGCGCCTGGTCCAGTCGCGCGACGCGGTCGCCGCCGGCGCCCGGACGGCGTACGAGGTCGCCGGGGAGCTCACCTGGACCAAGCGCGGGCGACACTTCTCCGAGCTCGACGTCTTCAACGGCGCGCTGGCGAGCATGGAGACCCTCGCCCACCTGGAGCTGCTCGCCCTGCGCGGCGACCTGGCCCGCAGCGACGACGGCGAGACGGTCCGCTTCACCCTGCCACAGTGATCAGCCGCCGAGCTCCCGGCGCATCGGCACGTGCGGGATGCCGTCCTCGAGGAACTCCGCCCCGGCGACGCTGAAGCCCAGACCGGCGTACCAGTGGGCCAGGTGCGCCTGCGCGTCGAGCACCACCGCGTCGGTGCCGGCGGCCCGCAGCGCGTCGAGCGCCGCGCGCATCAGGGTCGCGGCCAGTCCCCGCCCGCGATGGGCGGGCGCGGTCACCACGCGACCGATCCGCGCCCGGTGCGGGTCGGTCGTCGTGAGCACGCGCAGGTACGCCGCCACCGGGGCGTCGCCGTCGTCGGGGGCGCCCGGCACCCACCAGTGCCGGGTCGTCGGCTCGGTGTCGCGTCCGTCGAGCTCGGGATAGGCGCACTCCTGCTCGACGACGAACACGTCGACGCGCAGCCGCCAGATCGCGTACGCCGTGCGCGGGTCGAGGGCGTCGAAGGCGGCGGAGCGGACCTCCGGCGGGGGCGGCGCGTGGTTCACGCCGCGCAGCGTGTCACATCCGGCGCTCCTGCGGTGTCCGATGGGTGAGCGGGCGCCTGCTCGGGTGGTTTCCCGCCGGGCCTTCGGACCCGCACACCACCGCGCGGATGGACGCGCACAAGCTGGGGGTGGCTCGTTCGGGACGGCCTCTGGTGGGCCGTTGGACGAGGAGGGCCGCGAGTACGGGTTCACGGACCGGTTCCGGGCAGGTGCTGAGCTCACCGACGGGACGCTGCTGTTCCAATTCCGCGGCGATGGGCCGGTCACGCTGCGCAAGGTGGAGTCGTTCGGCGACGGGACCTTCGAGCAGATCGGGGCCGTGGTCGCCGGGCCCGAACGTGAGTGGGTCCAGGATTTCTTCTGCCGCGCGTTCCCGCCGCGAGCGAACTGGTTCGGGGAGTTCACCGACGCCGAGGGAGCGGTGATCCATCCGATCGACGATGACGAGGACTACGGGTACCAGCTGCTGATCGGGTATCGGATCACGCAAGCGACGACGCCCGGGGTCCGCAGCCATGTCGCTGTCACCAATGAGTACGACGGGAAGACGTACAGGGACGAGTTCCGGTCCCGGATCGTTGCCTGCCCCGGCGGGTACCGACTCCATCGGTGTGAACGGATCGCGCTCAGCACCGTTCCCGACTTCTTGGCGCGCTGACCGGCCTGTCTCCCACCCGCTTCGCCGGGTCCGGGCGAGCGGACTTCGACCGGGAACGGAGCCAGCGTCGGAGCTGAGAGCGCCGGGGGATATCGTGGGTCGCGAACGACAGGGGAGCGCCACCCAGGGCGCTGAGAGTGCGGAACAGGCCGCAGACCCTCGAACCTGACGCGGTTAGCACCGTCGTAGGGAGTCGAGCTCGACCCCTCCCACCCAAGGGAGATGACGCATGCGTGCAGAGGTGCACCACCAGTCCGTGCCGTCCGACCAGCACCGCTCGAGCCAGCAACGCCCACGGGGGCCACGCCGGCGCGCCGGCCTCGCGCTCGCGGCGGCGGTGAGCCTGCTGGCCACCGCGTGCTCGGCCGGGGGCGGGGGTGACTCGCAGGACGCCGAGGACACCGTCGTCCTGGTGACCCACAGCTCCTTCAACGTGCCCGATGAGGTGCTGGACGCCTTCACCGACCAGCACGGCTACACCGTCGAGGTGCAGGCCGCCGGCGATGCCGGCGAACTCGCCAACCGGCTGGTGCTCACCCGCAACTCGCCGCTGGGCGACGTCGTGTTCGGCATCGACAACACCTTCGCCTCCCGCGTCGTCGACGAGGGTGTGCTCGCCGACTACACCCCCGCGACGCTGCCCGCGGGCGCGGAGGAGCACGTGCTCCCCGACGCCACCGCGGCGGGCCAGCTCACCCCCGTCGACCGCGGCGACGTGTGCGTCAACATCGACGACGGCTGGTTCGCCGACAACGACGTGCCGCCGCCGGCGACGCTCGAGGACCTCACGAAGCCGGCGTACCGGGACCTGTTCGTCACGCCGGGAGCGGCGACCTCCTCGCCCGGGATGGCCTTCCTGCTCGCCACGATCTCGCACTTCGGCGAGGAGGACTGGCAGGACTACTGGCGCGAGCTGATCGCCAACGGCGCGAAGCTGACCTCCGGCTGGACCGACGCCTACACCGTCGACTTCACCGCTGGCGGCGGCGACGGCGACCGACCGATCGTGCTCAGCTATGCCTCCTCGCCCCCGTTCACCATCCCCGAGGACGGGGAGGAGCCGACCACCAGCGCGCTGCTCGACACCTGCTTCCGCCAGGTGGAGTACGCCGGCGTCATCGCCGGCGCCGCGAACCCCGAGGGTGCGCAGGCGCTGGTGGACTTCTTCGTGGGCGGGGAGTTCCAGGCGGCGCTGCCCGAGAGCATGTATGTCTTCCCGGTCAGCGACGAGGTCGAGCTGCCCGAGGCCTGGTCCCGGTTCGCCGAGGTCGCCGACACCCCGCACGACCTGCTCCCGGCCCTGATCGACCAGCAGCGCGACACCTGGCTGAAGGAGTGGAACGAGGTCGTCACCCGCTGATGACCCGGACGTCGCGTCGCCCCGGCACCACGACCGCGTCGGTCGTCGGTGTCGTGGCGGCCGGCGTCCCGCTGGCGGTCCTGGCGGTCTTCTTCGTGCTGCCGGTGGGCGGGATGCTGGCCCGCGGGTTCGTCGACGACGGCACCTTCGACCCCGGCGGCGTGCTGCAGGTGCTGACCCGGCCCCGGGTCCACCGGGTGCTGGCCTTCACCGTGCTCAGCGCCGGGAGCGCGACCGTGCTCGCCGTGCTGCTGGGGGTGCCCGCGGCGTACGTCCTCTCGCGGCTGCGGTTCCCCGGCGTACGGCTGCTGCGGGCCGTCGTCGTGGTGCCGTTCGTGTTGCCGACCGTTGTGGTGGGGGTCGCCTTCCGGCAGTTGTTCGCCGCCTCGGGACCGCTGGGCGGGCTGGGGCTCGACGGCACCCCGGTGGCGATCGTGCTCGCCCTGGTGTTCTTCAACATCGCGGTGGTGGTGCGGACCGTCGGCGCGCAGTGGGACGGTCTGGACCCGCGCCGCGAGGAGGCGGCCGCCGCGCTCGGTGCGCGGCCGGCGCAGGTGTGGTGGACCGTCACCCTGCCCGCCCTGCGCCCGGCGATCGTGTCGGCCGCGAGCGTGGTCTTCCTCTTCTGTGCGACCGCGTTCGGCGTGGTGCTGACCCTCGGCGGGTTGCGCTACGCCACGGTCGAGACCGAGATCTACCTGCTGACCACGACGTTCCTCGACCTGCAGGCCGCCGCGGCCCTGTCGTTGTTGCAGATCCTCGCGGTGGTCGCCCTCCTGCTGCTCGCCCACCGGGCGCGGGCGACCGAGGTGGCGCTCGCGCGGGTCGACCGACCACGGCGCCGGCCGCGTCCGCGGGACGCGTGGGCCTTCGTCGTGCTCGGCCTGGTGCTCGCGCTCGTGGTCGCCCCCGTCGCCACGCTGGTCGCGCGCTCCCTACGCACCGCGGACGGTTGGGGGTTCGACCACTACCGGGCGCTGGCGGCGGGGCCGACCGAGGGCGGGTCGAACGCCCTGCGGGTGCCGGTGACGACGGCGGTGGAGAACTCCCTGCGGATCGCCGTCGACGCCACCGTCGTCGCCGTCGTCCTCGGCTTGCTCGTCGTGCTCGTCACCACCCGGCCGCGCCCGGCCGGGCGCCGGGCGGCGCGGTGGGCGCGGGCCCTCGACGGGATCTTCATGCTGCCGCTGGGGGTCTCGGCGGTCACCCTCGGCTTCGGCTTCCTGGTCACCCTCGACCGGCCGCCGCTGGACCTGCGCAGCTCGGGGATGCTGGTGCCGATCGCCCAGGCGATGGTGGCGTTGCCGTTGGTCGTGCGGGTGCTCTCGCCGGTGCTCGGCTCGATCGACGACCGGCAGCGGCAGGCCGCGGCCACGCTGGGAGCCGGCCCGTTGCGGGTGCTGCGCGATGTCGACCTGGCCCTGGTGTGGCGGCCGCTGCTGGCCGCGGCCGGCTTCGCGTTCGCCGTCTCGCTGGGGGAGTTCGGCGCGACCAGCTTCCTCTCCCGCGCCGACCGGCCCACGTTGCCGGTGGTGATCTTCCAGCTGATCTCCCGTCCGGGCGTCGACAACGCCGCGATGGCCACCGCCGCCGCGGTCGTCCTCGGCGCGCTGATCGTGACCGTGATGGCGTTGGTGGAGCTGATGCCGCGCAGGGGAAGGATCGCGTGATGCTGCAGGTGGAGGACCTCACGGTCCGGTTCCCGGGCCCGCGGGGCGGCGGTCTCGTCGGCGCCGTCGACGCCGTCGCCGGGGTGGGGCTCAGCCTCGCACGCGGGCAGGTGCTCACGGTGCTCGGTCCGTCCGGGTGCGGCAAGTCGACGCTGCTGCGCGCCATCGCCGGGCTCGAGCACGTCGATGCGGGGCGGATCCTGCTGGCGGGCGCCGACCTCGCCGGAGTCCCCACCCACCGCCGCGGTTGTGCGCTGATGTTCCAGGACGGGCAGCTCTTCGACCACCGCAGCGTCGCCGCCAACGTCGGCTATGCGCTGCGGCTGCGCCGCCGTCCCCGGCGGGAGGTGGCCGCGCGGGTCGAGGAGCTCCTCGATCTGGTCGGCCTCACCGGGTACGGCGACCGGGCGCCCGCGACCCTGTCCGGCGGCGAGCGTCAGCGCGTCGCGTTGGCCCGCGCGTTGGCGACCGAGCCGCGGCTGCTGCTGCTCGACGAGCCGCTCTCGGCGCTCGACCGGAGTCTGCGCGAGTCCCTGGCCGCCGACCTGCGGCAGATCCTGGTCGCCGCCGGCACCACGGCCGTCTGGGTCACCCACGACCACGAGGAGGCCTTCACGGTGGCCGACCGGCTCGCGGTGATGCAGGACGGCCGGGTCGTGCAGGAGGGGACCCCCGCCGAGGTCTGGCGGCACCCCGCGGACGCCCGCACCGCACTGTTCCTGGGCTACGCCTCCGTGCTCGAGGGGAGTGCGGCCGCGCGGATCCACCACGTGCTCGGCTCGCCCGACCCCGCCGTACGCCGACCGGTGGCGCTGCGCCGCTCCGCACTCCGCCTCGACGCCGCGGGACCGCTGGCCGGGACCGTCGTGGCGGTCCGCGCCTCGCCCGAGGTCATCCGGCTGCGCGTCCGGGTCGACGGGCTCGGCGAGGTCGACGCGGTCGCCGGGCGCGAGCACCCCGCGATCCCCGGCGACGAGGTCGGGCTCGCCGTCGACCCCGACCGACTCGCCGTACTCCCGTCCGGCGCGGCCCCGAGCCACCTCACAGCGCCGACACCCTAGACTCCACCGGGTGACACGGCGCGCGTACGGACTCCTGATCGGCATCGCCGTGCTCACCGGGGGGCTGGCGGTCGTGGTGGGCCTGAGCCTCGGTCAGCCGTTGCGCGACCCGGAGGGCTTCCTCGGCCCCACCTGGCTGCGGATCCCGCTGCTGCTGCTCGGCGCATTCCTGGTCGACCTGCTGCCGATCGCGCTGTGGCGCGCACGGTTCCGGCTCGGTGAGGTGCCCGCGCGGGTCAAGGAGCGGTGGGCCGAGCACTGGACCCGCGACCGGCTGCAACTGGTCGTCATCGGACTGGTGTTCTTCTACATCACCTACATCGGCTACCGGAACCTCAAGTCCTACCTGCCGTTCATCCGCGGTGACATCCAGGACTACGCGCTGCGCGAGTTCGACCAGTTGCTGTTCTTCGGCCACGACCCCGGCGTGCTGCTGCACCAGGTCATCGGGTTCGAGTGGATGGCGCACTTCCTGTCGTTCATCTATCTCGCCTACCTGCCGCTGGTGCCGCTGACCCTGACCGCCTGGCTGGTCTGGTCGCGCAACCTCAGCTTCGGCTACTGGTTCGTCACCGCCAACGCGATGTGCTGGGCGCTCGGCACCGCGACGTATTACCTGATCCCGTCGCTGGGGCCGATCTTCCACTTCCCGTGGCTCTTCGTCGACCTGCCCGAGACCGGGGTGACCGCGCTCCAGGAGGCGTTGGCGCGAGGGCGCGAGAGCGTGCGGTTCAACCCGATGAGTGAGTCGGTGCAGAGTGTCGCGGGCTTCGCCTCGCTGCACACCGGGATCACCCTCGTGGTGGCGCTGGTCGGGCAGTACACCCTGCGCAACCGGCTGCTGAAGTTCGCCTGCTGGGCGTTCTTCGGCATCACCGTCGTCTCGACGATCTACTTCGGCTGGCACTACGTCGCCGACGACCTCGCCGGGGTCGCCATCGCCGTGCTGTCGGTCTACCTCGGTGGGCTGGCCACCGGCCAGCGTTTCGACCGGCGGGGGAGGTCGTCGCATCCGACGACCACCACCGTCGCCGTCCCCGTCGACGTCGACCCCCCGCCCCCCGCGCCGGGAGCCGATCGCGGCTAACGCCGTCGGGCCTGCCGCCGGATGGCCCGTTTGCGCTGCGCCATCAGGCGGCGCTCCGTCCAGGTGTCCGCCTGCCGCTGGACGACCTGCACCAGCCGGTCGAGCCCGAGGTTGACGTCGAGCAGATGGGTGCCGGTGCCCGCGATGACCTGCCGCGGCGCCCGCGAGCCCGGCTCCGGGGCGTACCGCAGGACGGTGCTGCCGTTGATGGTCCGGCAGGTGCCGACGTACCTGTCGGGTAGGCGCACCCAGGTCGTGGACGCGGTGGGCTCCCCGCCGGGCAGGCTCTGGTCCAACGACCACTGGACGCCCCCGCCGGCGAACCGGCCCGAGGGGATCACGATCGAGAACGGACCGCGGGTGCCGGCCACCACCGCCGGGTCGACACAGGCGACCCGCTCATCCGGTCCGGGCACCCGGCCGAGCGCCCACCCCGAGAAGTCGGTGCGGGTGTTGCCGAACGCCGAGACCCAGGGTGGGTCGGAGGCATAGGAGGAGTACGCCACGACGCAGCCGGCCTGGCCCTTCCGGGTGCACAGCGGCACCCGCCGGAAGTCGCCGCCGCGGACGCGCTGGTGCCGGGTCGTCACGTTGCCCCCGATCAGAAGGGCGCCGACCAGTCGCTTGCGGATGGCGGGGCGGTTCTCGATCTCCTCGCGCACCAGGCGACGCAGCATCAGCGTGCCCTGCGAGTGGCCGATGAGGACGAAGCCGCGCTTGCGGGGGACCCGGCGCAGGTAGTCGCGCCACGCGGCCCGGACGTCGCGGTAGGCGACCTTCGCGGTCTGGGCGGCGAGCAGGCCGCCGGTGGCCGACATCTGCCGGTAGAGCGGGGCGAAGACCCGACAGGCGCTGGAGAACCGCGCCGCCTGGTAGCGCGCGATCGCCTCGACCTCCGGGGCGGCGGTGGGCGTCGCGTTCCAGCTGAACTGGTTGGTGACGGTCGGATAGACGTAGAAGCAGTCGACCGGCCGCTTCCCCGGGCGCGGTCGCTTCGGGGTGCTGACCCGATCGGCGGCACCGAAGCTGCGGATCGTGGTGTCGAGCGGGATCGAGCACGGGTCCTCGCGACCCGGCAGGCACAGCCACGGCACCGGGTTCGCCGCCACCCGGACGTTCGCCTCGCGTGCGGCCGCGGGCGCGGGACCGTGACCGGGGACGCCCAGGCCGACCAGCGGCAGGGCCACCGCCAGCAGCGCGCCGAGGCGCGCACGGCGGCGACGGGGCGCGGACGACCGCGTCGGGGACGGGCGCCGGAGGGGACGCGTACTGCTCATATGGAGGACAAACTGATCCGAACGGTGCGGGTTACGCCCTCCGCGGCGGGGATCACGGTTCGCCGGCGTTTGTCGGCCCCGCGGTTGCGGGACAGTGGGGCCATGACGAACCAGGGCTACCAGTCACCCCAGGTCGACGTCGCGGGGCTGACCCGCGTGCTCGACGGTCCCTATGCCGAGGTGCGCAGCATGGTCCGCGACGGGCTGGTGGAGCACGCCGGCTTGCTCGACGAGGCGCTCGAGCTCGACCGGCCGGCGTACCGCCAACGGGTGCTGGAGGTCGTGCTCGCGATGGCCGAGGACGGCCACACCGGGCTGGGGTTCCCGAAGGAGTACGGCGGCGCCGACGACGTCGGCGCGTCGATGGCCGCCTTCGAGACCCTCGGGCTCGGCGACCTGTCGGTGATGACCAAGGTCGGGGTGCAGTTCGGGCTCTTCGGCGGTGCGATCCTGCACCTGGGCAGCAAGGAGCACCACGACGCCTACCTGCCGGACCTGATCAGCGGGAAGCTCCTGGGCTGCTTCGCGATGACCGAGACCGGCCACGGCTCCAACGTCCAGGAGCTCGGCACCGTCGCCCGCTTCGACGTCAAGACCGGCGAGTTCGTCATCCACACCCCCGACGACGCCGCCCGCAAGGACTACATCGGCAACGCCGCGCAGCACGCCCGGACCGCGGTCGTCTTCGCCCAGCTCGAGATCGGGGGCGAGTCCGAGGGCGTGCACGCCTTCGTGGTCCCGCTGCGCGACGAGACCGGTGAGCCGCTGCCCGGCGTACGCATCGAGGACTGCGGGCCCAAGATCGGGCTCAACGGTGTCGACAACGGCCGGATCTGGTTCGACCAGGTGCGGGTCCCGCGCACCGCTCTGCTCAACCGGTACGCCGACGTGAGCGAGACCGGGGTCTACTCCTCGCCGATCGAGTCGCGCGGGCGGCGGTTCTTCACGATGCTCGGCACGCTGGTGCAGGGGCGGGTCGCCGTCGGTGGGGCCGGCATCAACGCCTCCAAGGTCGCGATCACGATCGCGGTGAAGTACGCCCTGCAGCGGCGGCAGTTCGCCGCCTCGGACCCCGCGACCGAGGAGTTGCTCCTCGACTACGGCATGCACCAGCGGCGGCTGCTTCCGCTGCTGGCGCGCACCTATGCGATGCACTTCGCCCAGGAGGTGCTCGCCGCCGACCTGCACCGGGTGTTCACCGACCCGGACGCCCCCGAGGAGGAGCGGCGTGCGCTGGAGTCCCGGGCGGCCGGCACCAAGGCGCTCGGCACCTGGCACGCCGCCGAGACGATCCAGGAGTGCCGCGAGGCCTGCGGTGGCGCCGGCTACATGGCCGCCAACCGATTCGCGGCGCTGCGCGCCGACACCGACGTCTTCACGACCTTCGAGGGCGACAACCACATCCTCCTGCAGCTGGTCGCGAAGGGACTGCTGACCGACTACTCCAGCGACTTCGCCGACCTCGACCAGTTCGGGATGATGCGCTTCGTCGCCGGCGTGGCGGTGGAGACCGTCATCGAGCGCACCAGCGTGCACAAACTGCTCGAGCGGATCCGCGACGTCCTTCCCGGCGGCAACGACGACACCTGGGACAACGACGCCGGCCTGCTCGACCCCGACTACCACCTGATGATGCTGCGCTGGCGCGAGGAGCACATGCTCGCCGGCGTCGCCCGGCGGCTCAAGCGCGGGATGGACGACGGGATGGACCCCGGCGTGGTGTTCAGCCGCTGCCAGGACCACGTGATCGCCACCGCGCGGGCCCATGTCGAGCGGATCGTGCTCGAGTCGTTCGTCGATAAGCTCGCGACCCTCGAGGACGGCCCCAACAAGGACGCCCTCAACCTGCTGTGCGACCTCTACGCACTCTCCGTCATCGAGTCCGACCGCGCCTGGTGGATGGAGCACGGACGGTTGACGACCCAGCGGGCCAAGGCGATCACCCGCGAGATCGGGGACCTGTGCCGCAAGGTGCGCCCCATCGCCGGCGATCTGGTCGACGCCCTCGCGGTGCCGGCACCGCTGCGCCGTACCGAGATGCTGGCCGACTGAGAGGCGCCGGAAAGCGATATTCCCCTACCTGAGCGCGCTGTCCGGGCCGGCCGGACGACGCTCACGTAGGGGAATATCGCGGGTAAGGGGCTCAGTGGGCGTGCGGCTTGAACCGCTCGAAGGAGGCCCGGACCTCGGCCTCGGCCTCGGCGCGGCCGACCCACTCGGCGCCCTCGACGGACTTGCCGGGCTCGAGGTCCTTGTAGACCTCGAAGAAGTGCTGGATCTCGAGGCGGTCGAACTTCGACACGTGCGCGATGTCGCGCAGGTGCTCCAGGCGCGGGTCCTGGGACGGGACGCACAGCACCTTGTCGTCGCCGCCGGCCTCGTCGGTCATGCGGAACATGCCGATCGCGCGGCAGCGGATCAGGCAGCCGGGGAAGGTCGGCGCCTGCAGGATCACCAGCGCGTCCAGCGGGTCGCCGTCGAGGCCGAGGGTGTCCTCGATGAAGCCGTAGTCGGCGGGGTACTGGGTGGAGGTGAACAGGGTGCGGTCCAGGCGGATCCGCCCGCTCTCGTGGTCGACCTCGTACTTGTTGCGCTGCCCCTTGGGGATCTCCACCAAGACGTCGAATTCCACGATGTTCCTCCACTCGTGGGCCGCCGCCTCTCGCCGGCCCGGTCGCGACGCCGTCGACCTCCGGGCGTCACCGGCCGCTAGTGTCCCGCACGGCACCATGGGAGACGCAACCGGAAGGGGGTCGGAGTGGGGCGACGTGACGAACGCCACTCCGGGCGACCCCGCTGGCGGATCCTCCCGGGTCTGGTCGTGCTCGCCGTGCTCGGCGCGGCGTTCGGGGCCGCCGAGCTCGACGCCGGCCCCCGCTGGCTGGGCTGGGACTGGTCGGCCCCGGTCGACCAGCCCGCGGCCGTGGACCCGCCGCCCGGCCTCGACCTCCCCGCGCTGCGCCCGGCGGCGCCGGTGCTCACCGGCGGGAGCACGACGACCGCGACGGTGGACGCCGACGCGGTGGCCGCCGTGGTCGCGCCGTACCTCGACCGCAGCGACCTCGGCCGGCGCCTGACCGTCGCCGTCGCCCCGCTGGGCGTGGGCGAGCCGGCGTACGCCGTCGGGGCGCCGCGGGTCACCCCCGCCTCGACGACCAAGCTGCTCACGGCCGCGGCGGCGCTGGCCGAGCTGGGGCCCGACCACACCTTCGCCACCTCGGTACGGGCGGTGCCCGGCACCGCGCGGATCGTGCTGGTGGGCGGTGGGGACCCCTACCTGGCGCGTGCGCAGCCCGCGGCCGACGAGCCCCCGGCGTACCCGGTCCGCGCCGACCTGCGCACGCTGGCGACCGCCACCGCGAAGGCGCTGCGGGACGCCGGGCGGGACCGGGCGCGCCTGGACTACGACGCCTCACTGTTCGTCGGCGACCGGTTCAACCCCGCCTGGCCGGCGAGCTACGGGCCCGACGGCGTGGTCGCCCCCATCAGCGCGCTGTGGGTCGACGGCGGGCGCCCCGAGCAGGGCACCGGGCGCGTCGACGACCCGCCACGCGTCGCCGCCGAGGAGTTCGCCCGTGCCCTACGTCGGGCCGGCATCAGGGTCGGCCGGGTGCGCGAGGGGTCCGCTCCCGCGGGCGGCAGCGAACTCGCGCGCGTCACCTCGGCCCCGCTGCACCAGATCGTCGAACGCGCCCTGGAGGTGAGCGACAACGAGACCACCGAGGTCCTGGCCCACCACGTCGCCCTCGCCCGCGGCGAGGAGGCCAGCTTCGCCGGCGCCGCGACGGCGGTGGTCGACGCGCTGGCCGAGGTCGGCGTCGACGCCGCCGGCGACACCCTGCGCGACGGCAGCGGGCTGTCCCGGGAGAACCTGATCGCCCCCCGCACCCTGCTCGGCGTCCTCGCCGCCGCGGCGGAGCGGCCCGACCTGCGCGCGGTCCTCACCGGGCTCCCCGTCGCCGGCGCCACCGGCTCGCTCTCGCTCCGGTTCGACACCGGCGACCCCGCCGGGCTCGGCGCCGTCCGCGCCAAGACCGGCACGCTCACCGGCGTCCACGGCCTGGCGGGCGTCACCCTCGACGCCAACGGCACCCCGCTGGCCGTCGTCGCCCTCGCCGACCGCGTCCGCGCCCCCGGGGGCATCGGCTCCGGCGGCGTCGAGCAGGTCATCGCCCGCCAGCGCGTCGACGAGCTCCTCGCCGACCTCGCCGCCTGTCGCTGCAGCGGCTGAAAGCGAGGGCGGTGAAGTCACCACATATGTGGTGACCTCGGGTGATACGCCGCCGAATTCGTGTCGGAAGCGCCAACATCGCCACATATGTGGTGACTTCTGGGGCGCCTGGGAACTGCGCACTCGTACGCCGGGCGTGGGGGCGCCTCGTAGGTTGGCCCCATGGACGCCTCCGACATGGTCGATTGGGACCTCGCCGTGAAGATCGGCTCGCGGATCGCGGGCGAGGGGCCGAGCGTCGGTCGCCAGGAGGCGGCGGACGCGGTGGCCGAGCTGCGCGAGGGCGCCGCTCGGTCGACGGGCCTGGTGGGGGAGTTCACCGGTCTGCACGCGCCACCGGACACCGCGCCGGTGCTGGTCGTCGACCGTCCCGGCTGGATCAGCGCCAACGTCGAGGCGTTCAGCCGGATCAGCGCGCCGCTGCTGGGGCGGATGGAGGAGCGTCGGGGTCCCGCGCGGGGGCTGACGCGGGCCGTCGGGTCCCGGGTGACCGGGGCCGAGGTCGGTGGACTCCTGGGCTTCCTCGGCGGGAAGGTGCTGGGTCAGTTCGACCCGTTCGCCGAGCCGCACGGGCGGCTGCTCCTGGTGGCGCCCAACATCGTCAACGTCGAGCGCGAGCTCGAGGTCGACCCCTCCGACTTCCGGCTGTGGGTGTGCCTGCACGAGGAGACCCACCGGGTCCAGTTCACCGCCGTGCCGTGGATGCGCGACCACCTGCGTGGCGAGGTCGAGGCGCTCGCTGCCGCAGTCGACCTCGATCCGTCGGAGCTCCTCAGCACCGTCCTCGAGCGCGCCGGCGACCTGGTGCGCGGCACCGGCGACGTCAGCCTGGTCGACCTCTTCGCCGGCCCGGAGCAGCGCGCCGTCATCGAGCGCGTCACCGGCCTGATGTCGCTGCTCGAGGGCCACGCCGATGTGGTCATGGACGAGGCCGGCCCGGAGGTGATCGGCTCGCTGAAGCAGATCCGCCGCAAGTTCAACCGGCGCCGCAAGGGCGTGGGTGTGCTCGACCGGGTGCTGCGCCGCCTGCTCGGCCTCGACCAGAAGATGGCGCAGTACCGCAACGGCGCCACCTTCGTCACCGGCGTGGTCGACCGGGTCGGGTACGACGGGTTCAACGCCGTGTGGGCCGACCCCGCCCACCTGCCGTCGAAGGACGAGATCGCCGACCCGGGCGCGTGGGTGCGCCGGGTCCACGGCTGAGCGGACCGTGGCGCTCGATCCCGCCCGCGCGGCGGTCCGGGCCGGCGTACGGCAGGTGCTCGACGACCCCGACCGGGCGACCGCGCTGCCCGCCGGCACCGCCGTCGTCGTCGCCTGCTCCGGGGGCGCCGACTCCCTGGCGCTGCTGGCCGGCACCGTCTTCGAGGCGCACGCGCGCGACCTGCGGGTCGTCGCCGCCACCATCGACCACGGGTTGCAGGAGGGGGCGGCCGCGCAGGCCGAACGGGTGGTCACGCAGGCCGCTGCGCTGGGCGCGGACGAGACCGTCACTGCCCGGGTCGAGGTGCACGCGGCCGGTCAGGGGGTCGAGGCCGCCGCCCGCGAGGCCCGCTACGACGTCCTGGCGCAGATCGCGCAGCGCTGGGAGTCGCCGCTGGTGCTGCTGGGACACACCCGCGACGACCAGGCCGAGACGGTCCTCCTGGGCCTGACCCGCGGCTCGGGCGCCCGCTCGCTGGCCGGCATGCGTCGGGCGTTCGACGTGTTCGCCCGCCCGCTGCTCGACGTCCCGCGCACGCAGACCGAGCAGGCCTGCCGCGCCGAGGGCCTGACCTACTGGGAGGACCCGCACAACACCGACCCGGTCTACACCCGGGCCCGGGTACGCCACCGCGTCCTGCCGGTGCTGGAGGCCGAGCTCGGCCCGGGCGTCGCCGCCAACCTCGCCCGCACCGCCGATCAGCTCACCGAGGACGCCCAGGCCCTCGACGGGTACGCCGACCTCGCCCTCCGCGCCGCGGCGACCACGGACGGCGTACGGCTCGAGCCGCTCGCGGCGCTGCCCACGGCCGTGCGGACCCGGGTCCTGCGCCGCGCCGCCCTGGCCGCCGGGTGCCCCCCGGCCGAGCTCTTCCGCGTCCACGTCCGGGCCCTCGACCGGCTGACGACGCTCCCGGACCGGGCGGCCAAGCAGGTGCAGCTGCCCGGACACGTCGTCGCCCGGTGCGACCGGGACACGCTGACGTTCCACCGACCCGCTGTGGGAGGCTGACCCGCATGGATGCCTCCCACATCGACGGAGACCTCGTGAACGTCCTCTACACCGAGGACGACATCCGCCAGCGGCTGGCCGAGATGGCCGCGCAGATCGAGGAGGACTACGCGGGCCGCGACATCCTGCTCGTCGGTGTCCTCAAGGGCGCGATCATGGTGATGGCCGACCTCTCGCGGGCCTTCTCGCGCCACGTCGAGATCGACTGGATGGCCGTCTCGTCCTACGGCTCGGGCACCAAGTCCTCGGGTGTGGTGCGGATCCTCAAGGACCTCGACACCGACATCTCCGACCGGCACGTCCTGATCGTCGAGGACATCATCGACACCGGGCTCACGCTGTCGTGGCTGGTCTCCAACCTCAGCTCGCGCAAGCCGGCCTCGGTCGAGATCGCGACGCTGCTGCGCAAGCCCGACGCGCTGCAGATGAGCGTGGACGTGAAGTACGTCGGGTGGGACATCCCCAACGAGTTCGTCGTCGGCTACGGCCTCGACTACTCCGAGAAGTACCGCAACCTGCGCTGCATCGGCACCCTCGCCCCGCACGTGTATTCCTGACGCGCCGCCCCGCGGGACCGCTTGGGGCCGTCCTGAGAGACTGTGAACGTGAAGCGAATTTTCCGTGGGCCGTGGGTCTGGATCGCGATCGCCGTCCTGGGCGTGCTGCTGGCCTTCCAGTTCCTGGCCAACGCCGGCGGGTACGACGAGATCGACACCTCCGAGATGTACGAGCACCTCACCTCCGGCGAGGTCGAGGAGATCACCTTCGTCGACGGTGACCAGGAGATGCGCGCCACCCTCAAGGCCGAGGGCGACGAGGAGGGCCGCAAGGTCGTCGCCGCCTGGGTCCAGGGGCAGCAGCGCGACTTCCTCAACGCCGCGCGTGAGGGCGTGGAGAAGGGCGAGATCGAGAAGGCCAACTCCGAGAACCCGCGCCCGAGCTTCTTCGGGTCGCTGCTGGCCACCCTGCTGCCGTTCGCGCTGATCGTGCTGATCTTCATCTTCCTGCTCAACCAGATGCAGGGCGGCGGCGGTCGGGTGATGCAGTTCGCCAAGTCCAAGGCGAAGCTGATCACCAAGGACATGCCCAAGACCACCTTCGCCGACGTGGCCGGGGCCCAGGAGGCCATCGAGGAGCTCGGCGAGATCAAGGAGTTCCTCTCCGAGCCGGCGAAGTTCCAGGCCGTCGGCGCCAAGATCCCCAAGGGCGTGCTGCTCTACGGCCCGCCCGGCACCGGCAAGACGCTGCTGGCCCGCGCGGTTGCCGGCGAGGCCGGAGTGCCGTTCTACTCGATCTCCGGTTCCGACTTCGTCGAGATGTTCGTCGGCGTCGGTGCCTCGCGGGTGCGCGACCTGTTCGAGCAGGCCAAGGAGAACGCCCCCGCCATCGTGTTCATCGATGAGATCGACGCCGTCGGCCGGCACCGCGGCGCCGGGATGGGCGGCGGTCACGACGAGCGCGAGCAGACCCTCAACCCGCTGCTGGTGGAGATGGACGGCTGCGACGTCCGCGGCGGGGTCATCCTGATCGCGGCCACCAACCGGCCCGACGTGCTCGACCCGGCGCTGCTGCGCCCGGGGCGGTTCGACCGGCAGATCGCCGTCGAGGCGCCCGACCTCGACGGTCGTACGAAGATCCTGCAGGTGCACGCCCGGGGCAAGCCGATGGCGCCCGACATCGACCTGGTCAACATCGCCCGCCGGACCCCCGGCTTCACCGGCGCCGACCTGGCCAACGTGCTCAACGAGGCCGCGCTGCTGACCGCGCGCTCGAACCAGAAGGTGATCGACGCCACGGCACTCGACGAGGCGATCGACCGGGTCATCGCCGGCCCGCAGAAGCGCACGCGGTTGATGAACGAGAAGGAGAAGCTCATCACCGCCTACCACGAGGGCGGCCACGCCCTCGTCGCGGCGGCGCTGCCGGGCACCGACCCCGTCCACAAGGTCACGATCCTGCCGCGGGGCCGGGCGCTGGGCTACACGATGGTGCTGCCCGACGAGGACAAGTACTCCCAGACCCGCGCGGAGATGCTCGACAAGCTCGCCTACATGCTGGGCGGCCGCGCGGCCGAGGAGATGGTCTTCCACGACCCGACCACCGGCGCCGGCAACGACATCGAGAAGGCCACCTCGCTGGCCCGCGCGATGGTCACGCAGTACGGCATGACCGAGCGGCTGGGCGCGATCAAGCTCGGCGACAGCAACTCCGAGCCGTTCCTGGGCCGCGACCTGGGCCACTCGCGCAACTACTCCGAGGACGTCGCCGCGATCGTCGACGAGGAGACCAAGAAGCTCCTCGCCAACGCCCACCAGGAGGCCTTCGACATCCTCGAGGAGAACCGCGACGTCCTCGACGCGCTGGTCCTCGCGCTGCTGGAGCACGAGACCCTCGACAAGGCCGAGATCGCCGCGATCTTCGAACCCCTGCGTCGCCGGCCCGAGCGGCCGGCCTGGACGGGGTCGCCGACGCGCAACCCCTCCGAGATCCCGCCGGTGGAGATCCCCCAGGAGATCCGCGACCGGGCCGCCGCCGACGGTGGCGCCGGTCAGGGCGGCGTCATCCTCACCCCGCCCGGCTCGGGCGGCGACGTGCACGGCGACCCGGGTGTGGCGCCGTGACCGACGTCCGTCGCGACCCGCCCGGTGTGGACCCGGTCCGGCACGACCCGCCCGACGTGGTGCCCGACTTCGACCACGACCGTGCCGCGGCGGCGATCCGCGAGCTGCTGTACGCCGTGGGCGAGGACCCCGACCGCGAAGGGCTGCGGGAGACCCCGAACCGCGTCGCGAGGGCGTACGCCGAGCTCCTCTCCGGCATGCACCTGCGCGCCGAGGACGTGCTCACCACGACCTTCGACCTCGGGCACGACGAGCTGATCCTCGTCCGTGACATCGAGCTGTGGTCGATGTGTGAGCACCACCTGGTGCCGTTCACCGGCGTGGCCCACATCGGCTACATCCCCAACACCGAGGGCCGCATCACCGGCCTGTCGAAGCTGGCACGACTCGTCGACGTCTACGCCAAGCGCCCCCAGGTCCAAGAGCGGCTCACGACCCAGGTGGCCGACTCGCTGATGGAGATCCTCGAGGCGCGCGGCGCGATCGTGGTCATCGAGGCCGAGCACCTGTGCATGACGATGCGCGGGGTGCGCAAGCCCGGCGCCAAGACGATCACCTCCGCGGTGCGCGGCATCATGCACAACGCCGCGACCCGCTCGGAGGTCATGGCGCTCATCAACGCGCGATGAGCCCGGCGGTGCAGCCCGGAGCCGAGCCGACCCGGCCGGTCGGCATCCCCCGGCTGCCCGAACGCCCCCACCCGCTGGTGATGGGGGTGGTCAACGTCACCCCCGACTCGTTCTCCGACGGGGGTCGGTGGAGCCGGCCCGCCCTGGCGGTCGAGCACGGCCGCCGGCTGCGGGCCCAGGGTGCCGACATCCTCGACGTCGGCGGGGAGTCGACGCGTCCCGGCGCGACCCGCCCGCTGGTCGCCGAGGAGCTCGACCGGGTCGTCCCCGTCATCGAGCAGCTGGCCGGAGAGGGCGCCTGCGTCTCGGTCGACACCATGCGCGCCGAGGTCGCCGAGGCGGCGCTCGCGGCCGGTGCGGTGATCGTCAACGACGTCTCCGGCGGGCTGGCCGACCCCGAGATCCTGGCGGTGACCGCTGCCCGCGGCGCGGGCTACGTCGCCATGCACTGGCGTGCCCACGCCGCGACGATGGCCGCGCACGCCCGGTACGACGACGTGGTGGCCGAGGTGCGCGACGAGCTCGCCGAGCGGCTGGCCGCGGCGCTCGCGGCGGGCATCGCGCCCGAGCGGATCGTCCTCGACCCCGGGATCGGGTTCGCCAAGACCGCCGCGCACAACTGGGAGCTCCTCGGCGGTCTCGAGGCGATCGCCGACCTCGGGCGCCCGCTGCTGCTCGGGGTCAGTCGCAAGGGTTTCCTGGGCTCCCTGCTGGCCGACGAGCACGGTGCCGCGCGGCCGGTCGACCAGCGCGACGACGCCACGACCGCGCTCTCGGCGCTGGCCGCGGCGGCCGGGGTGTGGTGCGTACGGGTGCACGAGGTGGCGGCGAGCCTGGACGCCGTCCGGGTGGGGGACCGGTGGCGGCGTGCGCAGCGGGCGGCCGAGCCGCGGTTGTGGGGGCCAAGCAACTCCCGGGTAGGGTCGGGGCCCGATCATGAGAACTGACTCGCACGGCCCCGTCCCCTCCGCCGCGGCTCCCGACCGACTGGCGGTGCGTGGCATCGAGTGCTTCGGGCACCACGGGGTCTTCGACTTCGAGCGGGCCGAGGGTCAACGCTTCGTGATCGACCTGGTGCTGTCGGTCGACACCACCGCCGCGGCGGCCAGCGACGACTTGCAGGACACGGTCGACTACGGAAGTCTCGTGGACGCGATCCGGCAGGGCGTGGAGAACGATCCTGTCGACCTGATCGAGACCTTGGCCGAGCGCCTCGCGCGGATCTGCCTCGCCGACCCGCGGGTCGGTTCGACCGAGGTGACGGTGCACAAGCCGGACGCCCCCCTTCGTGGCCACGTCGCCGACGTGGCCCTGACGATCACTCGGAGCCGACGTGACTGAGACGCCCAATCCCAACATCGTGGACACCGACACCATCACCGGTGAGATGCACCCGATCCGTCGGGTCGTGCTCTCCCTCGGGTCCAACCTGGGCTCCCGCCTGGACAACCTCCAGGGTGCCGTGAACTCCCTGGCCGACACCCCCGATGTCTGGGTCACCGCGGTCTCGCCGGTCTACGAGACCGAGCCGGTCGACGCACCGGAGGGCTCTGGGCCCTTCCTCAACGCCGTCGTCCTCGCCGACACCACCCTGTCGGCCCGTACGCTGCTCGACCGCTGCCTGGCCATCGAGGACGCCTTCGGGCGCGAGCGGGTCGAGAGCAACGGCCCGCGCACCCTCGACGTCGACCTGATCGTGGTGGGCGACCGCCGCTCGGCAACGGAGGAGCTGACGCTGCCGCACCCGAAGGCCGCCGAGCGCGCGTTCGTGCTCAAGCCGTGGTTCGACCTCGAGCCCGACGCCGAGCTGCTCGACGCGGGTCCGATCTCGGAGCTGCTGGCCCAGGTCGGCCTCGACGGGGTGACGCTGCGGGAGGACGTCGAGCTCTCCCTGCAGTGAGCCGCGGGCTCCGATGATCCGCGGGCTGCCGTGACGCGCGAGGGCAACACCTACCCCGACCCGGATCCGCCGCGGCCGGGACCCGGGCGGATGCGTCCCACCTCGTGGGCGGTGCTGGCCGGGGCCGGCGTCGTCGGTGTGGTGGTAGGGCTCGGCGTACGCCCGCTCGCCGCCCGGCTGGACGAACCGGCCCCGACCGTCGGGCTGCTGCAGGTCGGGGCGTTGTACTTCCTCGCCGCGGTCCTCTGGGCGCTGGCGTGGCACACCTGGCGGACCGTGCAACGTGCCGACGACCGGCTGGAGCCGCACCACGCGGTCAACCGGCTGCTGATCGCCAAGAGCTGTGCGCTCGTGGGCGCCCTGGTCGGGGGTGGCTATCTCGGGTACGGAGTGGCGTTCCTCGGGCGGTGGGAGGTCGCGTTGGGCCGGGAGCGGGTCGTGAACTCCGCGGCCGGGGTGATCGCCTGCCTGCTCGTGGTTGTCGCGGCCCTGGTGCTCGAACGAGCGTGTCGGACCCGGTCGGACGGGGAGCGAGACCTAGGCTGAGGCCATGGCCTCTTCCCCCCGTCCCGCGGCCCGCATGACCCCCGCGCAACGTCGACGGCAGCGCAGCGTGCGCCTGACTGTCGCCACGGCCCTGGTGGCCCTCGCCGCTGTCCTGACCGCGCTCGCGGTCGGCACCCAGTCGGTCGTTCTGCTCAACGTCGCCGCGGTCGGCGCGGTCCTGCTCGGCGGCGCCGCCGCGCGGATCGTGTACGCCGAGCTCGTGGTCGCCCGCCGCGCGCACCAGGCCGACCGCACCGCGCAGGCCAAGGCCTACCGTGCGATCACCGAGCAGCGGGTGGCCGAGCAGCAGGAGTTCGCCGGCGTGATGACCGAGCGGCTCGCGTCGTCGGTCCGCACCGTCCGCGAGCTCGAGAGCACCCTGGTCCTCGCCGAGCGCCGCGTGGCCGAGTCGGAGCAGAAGGCCAGCACCGCCCAGCGGCGCGCCAACGCCGCCGAGGGGGCCGTCGCCGAGCTGCGCGAGGCGCTCGAGACCCGGCTGGCCGAGCTCGCCGCGAAGGCCGAGGAGGTGCGTGCCAGCGCTGAGGAGTACGCCGAGGAGTTCGCCGGCTCCGAGGAGGCCGCGCTCTACGCCCAGGAGGCCGAGACCATCGTCGACCTCCTCGCCTGGGACGAGCGCAACCGGGCCGCCGCACCCGACCTGCGCCAGCACGCCTGACCCCACGCGTCCCACTGGGGACGCGAAGTTGTCGGATCTCGCGCCGAATTGGTGTCCGACGCGCGGAAGTCACCACCTATGTGGTGAATTCCGCGCTTCCGACGCGTTCTGGGACCTCGCAGCGCCAGGAACCTGTCCGAAGTCAGGGGCGGACCGGCACGTCCTTGTGCCAGGACTCGGTGACGTACTTCGTCTCCCAGCCCAGGTTGACGTAGAGCTCGTGGGCGCCGGTGGGGGAGTCGGCGTCGACCTCGAGGCCGACGCGGTTGCGTCCGCGCTCGGCGGCGTCGGCGATGATCGTGCGCAGCAGCGCCTTGGCGACCCCGCGGCCGCGGGCGTTCTCCAACACCCCGATGTAGGCCACGAAGCTGCCGTCGGGAGTGTCGTCGGCGCCGGTGAGCCAGGTGCCGACCAGCGCGCCGGCGGGCACGGGGGCGTCGGCACCGCCCTCGCCGTCGACGATCTCGGCCAGCCACCAGTGGTCCCAGCGGTGGCCGGGGTCCTCGCGGAGCCGGTGGACGAACTCGTCGAAGGACTCCTCGTGGGAGTTGAAGTGATCGGCGAACGCCGCCTCGAGCACGTCGTGGACGGTGTGCAGGTCGGTCGCGTCCGGCATCGTGCCGGACTCGTGGCCGCCCTCGCGCCGCACCCGGCGTACGACGACGCCGCGGTCGCCGGGTGCGGGGGCCAGCTCGGCGTCCTCGGGCACGACCGGGCGGACCATCTGCCACCAGCTGCGGACCCGCCGGTATCCCGCCTCGGCCAGCCACTGCTGGTGGCGGTGGTCGTCGGCGAAGGCGGTGGCGTCGATCTGCTGCGTCGCGACCCCGCGGCTCTCCCCGACGGCGCACGCCTGGGCGTCGCACCAGGCGAGGAGGACGCGCGCGCAGCGGTCGGCGTCGTCGGCCGGGAGCTCGCGGTCGACGGCGAAGGTGGTCAGCATCCGGCCCGCGGCCCGGTCGTGGGCGCTCACCCAGCCGCGGGCGACCCCGTCGGCATCGCGGATCAGCAGGTTCTCCCGGGTCCGCACCCCGGACACGGCGACGAGCACGTCGTCCTCCGAGGAGCTGGCCCATCCCCGCCCCCGGGTCTCGTGCCGGCGCAGCAGCGCCGTGAGGTCCTCGACGTCGTCCTCCGTGGCGCGGGCCACGGTCCACCCGGCGGGGAGGTCGGTGTCGTCGAGCGCCTCCTGCGGCTCGCTCTCGAACCGGTTGTCGTCGGCCGGCAGCCCGAGCTCGGGCGAGGCGTCGGCGGACGCGGGGGGTACGGACGGTGCGGGCTTCGACAGGGTCACTGGTCGGTCATTCCCGGAGGACGGCGGTTCGATGCTCATGGAGGTTCGATCCGGTAGGGGACGGTCGGTCTCCCGCGCCGGTCAACCGGCCTCGGCGGCCACCGACTCCCGCAGTGCCCGGTGCACCCCGTTGGGGGTGAGGACTCCGACGAAGGCGGCGCCGTCGGTCACGCCCACGGTGGGGCGGTCACTGGTCATCATCAGCGCGAGCGCCTCCTCGAGGGAGGCGTGCACGTCGAGGGTACCGCCGAGGTCGGATCCGCGGACGCCGTCCAACGGCTCGAGATGCGTCGGGTCGATCGGCGTGACCGCGAGCCGCCGCAGTCCGCGCCCGGCCCCGACGAACTCCGCGACGAAGTCGTCGGCCGGTTGCCCGAGCACCCGCGCGGGCGTGTCGACCTGGGCGAGCCGGCCGCCCTCGGCGAAGACCGCGACCCGATCGCCGAGCCGGACCGCCTCGTCGATGTCGTGGGTGACCAGCACGACGGTCTTGCCCAAGCGGTGCTGGAGGTCGCGGAACTCCTCCTGCAGCCGCCCCCGTACGACCGGGTCGACCGCGCCGAACGGCTCGTCCATCAGCAGCACGGGCGGATCCGCCGCGAGGGCGCGGGCCACCCCGACGCGCTGCCGCTGCCCGCCGGAGAGCTGGTGCGGATAGCGATCGGCGTACAGCGCCGGGTCGAGCCCGACGAGTCGGAGGAGCTCGGCGGCGCGGTCCTGCGAGCGTTTGCGCTCCCACCCCAGCAGGGAGGGCACCGTCGCGACGTTCGTGCCGATCGTCTGGTGGGGGAAGAGCCCCACCTGCTGGATGACGTACCCGATCCGCCGGCGCAGGGCGACCGGGTCCTCGCCCGTGACGTCGCGCCCGTCGATCTCGATCGTGCCGGCCGAGGGTTCGATCAGCCGGTTGATCATCTTCAACGTCGTGGACTTGCCGCACCCCGACGGGCCGACCAGCACGAGCAGCTCCCCGCGACCCACCTCGAGGTCGAGGTCGTGCACGGCGACGGTGCCGTCGGCATAGGTCTTGCCGAGGCCGCGCAGTCGGATCATCGCACCCAGGTCCGAGGCGTTACCGTCCATGTCGTGACCCTACTGGCGCCCACGGCCGCGACCGACGCTGCGCCGTCGTGCTACAGCCGGGTCGTCAACGACTGGGTCTGCCTCGACTACCTGCGCGACCGGCACGACGAGCTGTGGGACGCGACCGTCCAACACCTCGGCATCACGGTCGCCGCCGTGCTGGCCGGCCTGCTGCTGGCGTTGCCGCTGGCGCTGATCGCGCGCCGCTTCACCCGGTTGGAGGGCGCCATCCTCGGACTGTCGACCGCGCTCTACACGGTGCCGTCGTTGGCGCTGTTCCCGCTGCTCGTGCCGTTCACCGGGCTGAGCCCGCTGACGGTGGTGATCGGGCTCGCGCTCTACTCGCTCACGGTGCTGGTGCGCAATGCCCTCGAGGGGTTGCGCGCGGTGCCCGAGGAGGTCCGGGAGTCCGCGGTGGGGCTGGGCTACTCGCCGCTGCGCCTGTTGACCCGGGTGGAGCTGCCGCTCGCGCTGCCGGTGCTGATGGCGGGGCTGCGGGTCGCCACCGTCTCCACGGTCGCGCTGACCACGGTGGGCGCGATCGTGGCGTACGGCGGCCTCGGCAACCTGCTGGCCAGCGGCGTGCAGCAGGACTTCAAGGCCCAGGTGCTGGCCGCCAGCGTCCTGTGCGTCGTGTTGGCGGTCGCGCTGGACGCCGTGCTGCTGCTGGCGCAGCGGCTCCTCACGCCCTGGACCCGGGGGGTGACCGGATGAGGCTGCTCGCCGATGCGTGGGCCTACCTGGCGACCGCCGACAACTGGACCGGCGCCGGCGGGATGCTGGAGCTGCTGGTCGAGCAGTTGCTGCTGACGGTCACGGCGCTCGCCGCGGCGCTGGCGATCGGGCTGCCCGTGGCCCTCTGGCTGGGGCACCTCGGGCGCGGCGGGTTCCTCGCGGTCAACATCTCCAACATCGGGCGGGCCGTCCCGACCTTCGCCGTGCTGGTCCTGCTCAGCGTGGGCCCGGTCGGCACCGCCGAGCTCGGGCCGTACGGCCGCGCGGGCCTGGCGACCCTGATCGCGCTGACCCTCTTCGCGCTGCCCCCGATCATCACCAACGCCTACGTCGCTGTCCGCGAGGTGCCGCCGGAGATCCGGGAGGCCGCCCGCGGGATGGGCATGCGCGGCGGTCAGGTCTTCCGACGCGTCGAGGGACCGCTCGCGCTGCCGTTGATCGTGGCGGGCATCCGGCTGGCCCTGGTCCAGGTCTGGGCGACGGCGACCATCGCCGCCCTGGTCGCCGGGCCCGGACTCGGCCGGGTGATCACCGACGGCTTCTACCGCAGCAACTACGCCAAGGGGCTCGCCGGTGCGCTCGTGGTCGCGGCGGTCGCGCTCGTCCTCGAGCTGGCCGCCGCCCTCCTCCAGCGGTACGCCGACCCCCTGCGACCGGGGCGTCACACCAGCGTTCACGAGCCCCGGGGGGAGGGCGGGACGGCTGCTACCGTCTCGACTTGATACCCCCTCCCGCGGAAGGTGACCGCGATGCACCCAGCCCGATCCCACGCTCCGGCCGACACTCTTCGCCCGCGGCGGCGGGGCGCTCTGCTCGCCGTCCTGCTGATGGCCGTGATGGCGCTCGCGGGCTGCGCGGGCGACGACCTCGCCGACGGCGGGGACGGCGACAGCGCGACCGAGGACCGCGGCTCGGTCCGGATCGTCAGCCAGGGCTTCGCCTCGGCCAGCATCGTCACCTGGGCCTACGCCGCCGTGCTCGAGGACGCCGGCTACGACCCGCAGGTGCAGTTCGTGGAGGCGCGCGACGCCTACATGGCCGGCAACGAGTTCCCGGAGTCGATCGACATCGTGCCCGAGTACGTCGGGGCGATCGCGAACTTCCTGACCATCCGCGCCGAGGGGCCCGACGCCGACCCGCTCACCGAGACCGACGCCGAGGCGATGACCGAAGCGGTCGCGCCGCTGCTCGATGACGCGGGCATCACCCTGCTGACGGCCTCGGAGGCGACCGACGCCAATGCCTACTTCGTGACCGAGGAGTTCGCCGCGGAGCACGACCTGGCGACGCTCTCGGACCTCGGCGGACTCGGGCAGCCGGTAACCCTCGCCGCGGCTCCCGACTGCGAGGGCCGTGCCGACTGCGCCGCCGGCCTGACCGAGCGGTACGGCATCGAGATCACCCGCGTGCTTCCGCTCGGGTTCGCCTCGCCGCAGACCTACGGCGCGGTCGTCGACGGCGAGGCGGAGCTCGGCCAGACCAGCACGATCGACGGGTCGCTGGAGTCGCAGGGGCTGGTGCTGCTCGAGGACGACCAGCAGATCCAGCCCGCGCAGAACCTCGTGCCGGCGGTCAGCACGGAGTTCCTCGACGCCCACCCCGACGTCGCCGATGTGCTCGAGGAGCTGATGGCCACCCTCACCTCCCAGGACCTCACCGAGCTCACCGCCCGGGTCACCGTCGACCGGGAGAAGGCCGAGGACGTCGCCCGTTCCTACGTCGAGGACAAGGGGCTGGTCTGAACCCGCCCCCGTCCCCGACCCGGCCGCGCCGTCCCCGCGAGGGGGCGGCGCGCTGATGTCCGTGCGCGCGCGCCTCGCCGCTCGGGTCCGCCGCCTGCGTCCCGGTGGACCCGCTCCCGCGTTCACGGTCGTCGTCGCGGTATCCGCCGACCGCTCGCGCTACCTCGACGACTGCCTCGCCTCGCTCGCGGAGCCCGGCGCCCCCGCCGAGGTCCTGCTGGTGCCCTACGGCCCGGAACCGGTCACCCTCACCGCGCCCGACCGCGAGGGGCCGGCGTACCGGGTGTTGGCGCAGGTCGCCACCCTCGACGCCGCGCGGGCCGCCGGCCTCGGGGCCGCCCGTGGGGCCGCACTCGGCCTCCTCGCGCCGACCGACACCGCGCTGCCCGGGTACGCCGAGCGTGCCGTCGACGCGCTCGGGGATCGGGCGCTGCGGTGGACCCCGAGCCGGCACGGCGGGGGGCCGCTCGCGCAAGTCGCAGCCGCACCTCCCCGGCCCTCCGACACGGTGCTCGCCAGCGAGGTCGTCCGGCGGACCGGGTGGCCGGCCGAGGCCGGACTCGATGATGCGGGTCTGCTGGCGTTGGCCCGCCTCGAGGCCGCCCACGCCGACCCCTCCGGCCCCTCCGGCTCGTCCGACTCGTCCGCGGCCCCGTGGGCCCGGTGGGAGCAGCGCGACCACGGACTCGGCTTCGGCTTCGAGCCCGACCTGGTCGCGGAGCTCGACCCCTGGCTGCGTACGGCGCACGCCGCCTGGGAGGTCGTCGCTGCCACGCCCGTGCGTCGGCCCTGGGCGGTGCGGCTCCTGGCGGGCCTCGACCGGTTCCTCGTGCGGGTCGAGGAGTTCGACCCCGACCAGTGGCGAGCCGTTCGGACGGCGTATGCGCAGTGGACAGCGCCGCTCGAGCCGGCCGACCACGACGCGCTGGGGATCTGGGCCCGCGCGGCCCTGCGGCTGGTGCAGGGCGATGATCGTGATGCCCTGGCCGCGCTGGTCGATCGCCGCGAGCACCGACCCGAGGACCTGCGTACCCGCGTCGACGAGGGCGGACCGGTCGTGCACGCGCTGCTGCCCGGCGGCGACGTGCCGCTCACGACCGCCGAGACCCCGGCGTGGGCCTCGCTGCGACGGCTCGTCCGCCGCGACGACGGCGCGCTGGCCCTGGAACTCGCAACGGGCATCCGGCACGTCGATCTCGCCGAACATCCGCCCGAGGTGCACGTCGACCTCGTCCCCCGCACGACGTCATACGCCCCCGGAGCTATAGCTCCACAGGCGGATGACGT
>JAJUGK010000013.1 GCA_029268205.1 Nocardioidaceae bacterium | reverse complement strand
GGGGTCCACGTCATCCACTCCGGCACCCGTCTCGACGGCGAGCGCCTGGTGACCGCCGGTGGTCGCGTCCTCGCCGTCACCGCGGTCGGCGCCGACGTCGCCGCGGCCCGTGAGGCGGCGTACGCCGGGGTGGGCCGCATCCGGTTCGAGGGCGCCCAGTACCGCACCGACATCGCCGCCGGCATCTAACGCGGCGCGAGAGGAACACGAGTGAGCATCTCCGACGTCGCCATCCCCAATGTGTTGGCCAACCGGTACGCCGGCGCCGACCTCGCCGCGCTCTGGTCGCCCGAGCACAAGGTGGTCCTCGAGCGGCAGCTGTGGATCGCGGTGCTGCGCGCGCAGCGCGACCTCGGCATCGAGGTGCCCGAGGGCGTCGTCGAGGCCTACGAAGCGGTCGTCGACCGGGTCGACCTGGAGTCGATCGCGGCACGCGAGCGGGTGACCCGTCACGACGTGAAGGCGCGGATCGAGGAGTTCTGCGCCCTCGCCGGGCACGAGCACATCCACAAGGGGATGACCTCCCGCGACCTCACCGAGAACGTCGAGCAGTTGCAGGTACGCCGGTCGCTGGCGCTGCTGCGCGACCGGGCCGTCGCCACCGTCGCGCGGCTGGCGCGACTGGCCGCCGAGCACGAGACCACCGTGCTGACCGGCCGCTCCCACAACGTCGCCGCGCAGGCCACCACGCTCGGCAAGCGGTTCGCCTCGATCGCCGACGAGATGCTCGTCGCCATCACCCGGGTCGAGGAGCTCCTCGCGCGCTACCCGCTGCGCGGCATCAAGGGTCCGGTCGGCACCGCGCAGGACATGCTCGACCTGCTCGACGGCGACGCCGACCGGCTCGGCGAGCTCGAGCAGCGGGTCGCCGCCCATCTGGGCTTCGACCACGTGCTGACCAGCGTCGGGCAGGTCTATCCGCGCTCCCTGGACTTCGAGGTCGTCTCCGCGCTGGTGCAGCTGGTGGCGGGTCCCTCCAACCTGGCGACCACGATCCGGCTGATGGCCGGCATCGAGCTGGTCACCGAGGGGTTCAAGGAGGGCCAGGTCGGCTCGTCGGCGATGCCGCACAAGATGAACACCCGCTCGTGCGAGCGGGTCAACGGCCTCGCGGTCATCCTGCGCGGACACCTGTCGATGGTCGGCGAGCTCGCCGGCGACCAGTGGAACGAGGGCGACGTCTCCTGCTCGGTCGTCCGCCGGGTCGCGTTGCCGGACGCGTTCTTCGCCGCCGACGGGCTCTTCCAGACCTTCCTCACCGTCCTCGACGAGTTCGGCGCGTTCCCCGCGGTCATCCAGCGCGAGCTCGATCGCTACCTGCCGTTCCTCGCGACCACCAAGGTTCTGATGGCCGCCGTACGCCGTGGTGTGGGCCGTGAGGTCGGTCACGAGGCGATCAAGGAGCACGCGGTGGCGGTGGCGCTGGAGATGCGCCAGGGCCGCACCGACAACGACCTGCTCGACCGGTTGGCCGCCGACCCCCGGCTGGGACTCGACGCCGCCGAGGTGCAGACCCTGGTGGCCGAGCCGATCGGCTTCACCGGCGCTGCCGTGACGCAGGTGCAGCAGGTGTGCGCCCGGGTCGAGCGGCTGGTGGCCGACCACCCGGCCGCGGCCGCGTACGCGCCCGGCGCCATCCTCTGACCGCCTCCGGCCCGGGCGCGCGGTACGAGCGGGCGGAGCGTCCGCCCGCGGGGTCCGGATTCGGCTACCGTGAGGGCCGCGTCGACGTCCCGGCGCGCCACCCGTCACGTCGAGAGGAGTGCTGTGTCGACCGCTGATCAGCGCCCCTCCGACGCCCATGCGCACACGCCCGCGTACGGCGCCGTCGACCTCACGACGTGCGACCGCGAGCCGATCCACGTCCCGGGGGCGATCCAGCCGCACGGTCTGCTGCTGGCCGTCGACGACGACCTGGAGGTCGTCGTGGTGTCGGGCAACAGCCGGCGGCTGATCGGTCAGGACCCGGCCGACGTGGTGGGCCGGCCGCTGGCCGACGTGCTGGGCCCGCTCGCGAGCCGCTCGGTGCAGCTGCTCTCCGAGGCCGAGGACTACTACGAGCCCGTGCGGCTCGCGCTGTCGGTGCCGGGCGGGGAGTTCGCCCGCGGCGAGGTCGACGTGATCCTGCACCGGGTCGGTGAGCGGGTCGTGATCGAGATGGAGCCGCGGGCCGGGGTGGCCGCCCTGCGGCCGGTGTCTTACCGCTCCGCGCGCGGAGCTGTGCTGCGCCTGACCGAGGCGCCCAGCGTCGATGCGCTCATCGAGCGGCTCGCGGTCGAGATCCGCGCGGTCAACGGCTTCGACCGGGTGATGGTCTACCGCTTCGACAAGGACTGGAACGGCGAGGTGATCGCCGAGGAGAAGCGGGAGGACCTCAACTCCTTCCTGGGCCTGCACTACCCGGCCTCCGACATCCCGGCCCAGGCGCGCCGGCTCTACACGACCAACTGGACGCGACTGATCGTCGACATCGGCTACGAGCCGGTGCCGCTGCACCCCGTCGTCGACCCCGGCACCGGCCGGCCGCTCGACCAGTCCCACGGCGTGCTCCGCAGCGTCTCCCCGATCCACATCGAGTACCTGCAGAACATGGGTGTCACCGCGTCGATGTCGGTCTCCCTGATCGTCGGCGGTGAGCTGTGGGGGCTCGTCGCTTGCCACCACTACTCCGGGCCGCACCGGCCCTCGCTCGATGCGCGGTCCGCCGCGGAGTTCCTCGGGCAGAGCGCCTCGGCCCTGCTCACCGACCGGCTCCGCGCCGACGCCGAGCAGGCCAACAGCCGCGCCCAGGCGGTGGTCTCGGCGATCATCGCCGACATCGCCGACGACCCGGCGGAGATCGTCCCGGCGCTGCTGCAGCACCCCAAGCTGCTGGACCTCTTCGAGGCCGGCGGGGCGGCCGCCGTGGTCAACCAGAAGGTGCGCACCGTGGGGCAGGTCCCCGACCACGCGGCACTCCAGCGGGTGGCCGACCTGCTCTACGACCCCGACGACGCGGTCAGCGCCACCGACGCGGTGGCCCGCCTCGACCCGTCCCTGGCCGCGGCGGCGCCGACGATGTGCGGGGCGCTGCGCATCGGCCACGACCCGGACCGGTGGCTGCTGATCGTGCGCCCGGAGATCCTCCGCGTCGTCGACTGGGGCGGCGACCCGCGCAACAAGGCGATCGCGCTGGCGGAGGGCCCCGACGTACGCCTGAGTCCGCGCAAGTCGTTCGAGAAGTGGCAGCAGGAGGTCCGTGGCACCGCGGAGCCGTGGCAGGAGTGGCACCTCGAGGCCGCGCGCGCGCTCGACACCGGCGCGGCCGCGACGCAGGTGCGCCGCAGCCAGGGCCAGGTCCGCATCGCCGAGTCGTTGCAGCGCTCGGTCGTCCCCGAGGTCGCCGTCGCCCATGACGGGGTCGACATCGCCGGCTACTACCGCCCGGCCGCGGGCGGTCAGCTCGGCGGGGATTGGTGGGACACGATGGCGCTCGACGACGGCCGGATCGCGGTGATCGTCGGTGACGTCTCCGGGCACGGGGTCCGGGCCGCCACCGCGATGACCCAGGTGCGGATGGCTCTGCGCGCCTACCTGATCGAGGGCCGGCCGATCGCGGAGTGCCTCGACAGCCTCGACGCCGTCGTCACCCGGATGCTCGACGGTCACACCGCCACGGTGCTGGTCGCCGCGGTCGACACCGCCACCCGGCAGGTCGAGTTGGCCAGCGCCGGTCACCTGCCGCCGATGGTCGTCGGCCCCCGCGGCGGGCGCTCGCTCGAGCTCCCGGCCCGGCCACTCCTCGGGGTCGGGGTCCCGGTCGGGGAGTCGCACCGCATCGTGCTCGACCGCGACGAGGTGCTGGTGCTCTACACCGACGGCATCGTCGAGGAGCGACGGACCCCGATCGACGAGTCGATCGCGCAGGCCGTCGATCGCGCCGGCGCCGGACCGGCCGCCGACCAGCCGCTCGACGTGTGGTTGCAGCGGCTGCTCTCGGGTGGAGCCGTCGACCTCACCGACGACCGCACGGCCGTCGCGGTCCGCATCGCGGGTCGCTGAGGTCCGGACGGCCGGGTCGCGGCTCGCACTAGGGTGTCCCGGTGACCACCCCCGCAGCCCCCGACCTCCCGGGCGCCGAGCACGTCCACTCCGGCAAGGTCCGCGATCTCTACCGGCTCACCGAGGGGCCGTACGCCGGCAACTACCTGATGGTGGCCAGCGACCGGATCTCCGCCTTCGACCACATCCTCGACTCCACCATCCCCGACAAGGGCGTGGTGCTGACCCGGATGTCGTCGTGGTGGTTCGAGCAGCTGGCCGACCTCGTGCCGCACCACGTCCTCTCCACCGACGTGCCGGCCGCGGTGGCGGGCCGCGCGGTGATCTGCCGGCCGCTGGAGATGTTCCCGGTCGAGTGCGTCGCGCGCGGCTACCTCACCGGGTCCGGTCTGGTGGACTACCGCGCGACCGGCGAGGTCTGCGGGGTCGCCCTGCCCGCAGGGCTCGAGGACGGGTCCCGGCTGCCGGCGCCGATCTTCACCCCGGCGACCAAGGCGGCCGTCGGCGAGCACGACGAGAACGTCTCCTACGACGCCGTGGCCGCGACGATCGGCGAGGACGACGCCGCCCGGTTGCGCGACCTCACCCTCGCCGTCTACGCCCGTGCGGAGCGGATCGCCCACGAGCGCGGCATCATCCTGGCCGACACCAAGCTGGAGTTCGGCCTACTCCCCGGCACTTCCGAGGTCGTCCTCGGCGACGAGGTGCTCACCCCGGACTCCTCGCGGTTCTGGCCCGCCGACGACTGGCAGCCCGGCCGCACGCAGCCGTCGTACGACAAGCAGATCGTGCGCAACTGGCTGCTCTCGCCGGAGTCCGGCTGGGACCGGTCCTCCGGGGATGCGCCGCCGGCGCTGCCCGCCGAGGTGGTCGAGCGCACCCGCGACCGCTACATCGAGGCCTACGAGCGGTTGACCGGCGAGCGGTTCTGATGCCGTCCGGGTCGCTGGTCGTCGGCGCACCGCTGGTGGAGGTGTTCGGCTACCTCAGTGATCCGACGCGCCGTCCCGAGTGGCAGTCGAGCCTGCGCCGCGTCGAAGACGTGACCCCGCCGGCGCCCGGTGTCGGCCAGCGGTGGACCGATGTCACCGCGGCCGGCGTACGCCCCCGGATGGAGACCGTCGAGCACGAGCCCCCGACCCGCTGGGCCGAGCGCGGCACCTGGGGGCCGTTCGCAGCGTGGCTGCGGCTCGACCTCGCCCCGGCCGACGGCGGCACCCGGATCTCCTGGGAGCTCGAGCTGACCGCCACCGGCCCGGCCGGGCTGCTCGCCCGGGTCCTGCGCAGCGCCGCCCCCCTCGCCGTCGCCCCCGACCTGCGCCGCGCCGCCCGGGTGCTCGAGGACCGCCACCGCCCCCGCTAGCCGCGTATGACGTCAGGCGTCGCGCCGCAGGGCCAGCCACCACCCGACGCCGAGCAGCGCCGCGGTCTGGGCGCAGAACACCCCGAACCCGGTCCACGGGCCGAGGGCCGCGGGGTCGAAGCCCACCGGGGTCGCGATCGTGCCGCCCGCGTTGCCCGGCATCAGCTTGGCGACCCATTCGCCCCACCCGCCGGGCAGCGCGTAGGCGAGGTTGCCGACCAGCACGATCACCCCGAGCACGAGCGTGAGGGCGGCCGCGGTGTGCCGGACGATCAGGCCGACGGCGAAGGTGAACAGCCCGAGCACCGCGAGGTAGAGCCCGCTGCCGAACAGCGCCCGCTGCAGGTCCGGGGCGTCCCAGGCGACGGCGATGCCGTGCAGGGCGAGGAAGTGGTTGCCGCCGAGATAGCCGAGCAGAGCCGTGAAGGTCCCGGCCACGAACAGCACGCCCGCCAGCACCGCCGCTTTCGCCGCCAGCACCCGGCCCCGGCGCGGCACGGCGGTGTAGGTCGCCCGGGCCAGGCCGGTGCCGTGCTCGGCGGTGATCGTCAACCCACCCAGGACGATGGCCGCGATCTGGGCCAGCTGGATGCCGAAGGTGATGTATGCCGTGGGCGGGTCGCCGGCGTCGGCTCCGGCGAGCCACTCGGCGTTGGCCCAGCAGGTGAGGGTCGTGAACCCGGCGCCGACGACCACCAGCGCGAGCAGCGACCAGGGGGTGCTGCGCACGCTCCAGAACTTGATCCGCTCGGCCTCCAGCACGTCGCCGAACCGCTGGGCCCCCGCCGTACGACGAGCGGCACGCGCCGGCGCCGCGGCAGCAGTGGGCGTCACCGTCGCGCTCACGCCGGCACCCCGACGAGGGTCCGCCCGCGCGGGCGGGGGGCGTCGGCGGCGTACTCCACCGCGTCGGCGGTGAGCGTCATGAACGCCTCCTCCAGCGACGACTCGACGGGACGCAGCTCGTGGACGGGCAGCCGGGCGTCGTGGAGCTCGTCGCCGATCGTGGCCGCATCGGCGTCGAGCACCCGGACCGCCGCGGGGTCGTCGGGGTCGGGCTCGAAGTCCAGGCCGAGGTCGGCCAGCACCGCGGTGACCTCCCCGGCCCGCGGCGAACGCACCCGGACGTAGGCGGGCGCGTGCTCGTCGATGAAGTCGCGCATCGAGCAGTCGGCCAGGATCCGGCCGCGACCGATGACGATCAGATGGTCGGCGGTCAGTGCCATCTCGCTCATCAGGTGGCTGGAGACGAGCACCGTGCGGCCCTCCGCGGCGAGGTCGCGGGCCAGGTGCCGCACCCACCGGATGCCCTCCGGGTCGAGGCCGTTGACCGGCTCGTCGAGCACCACGACCGGCGGGTCGCCGAGCAGAGCGGCCGCGATGCCGAGCCGCTGGCCCATGCCGAGGGAGAACCGGCCGACCCGCTGACCGGCGACGCCGTCGAGTCCGACCTGTTCGAGCACCTCCCCGACCCGCATGGTCGGGATGCCGTTGCTGGCCGCGAGCCAACGCAGGTGGTCGCGGGCCGAGCGGCCCGGGTGCAGCGCCCGGGCCTCCAGCAGCGCCCCGACCTCCCGCAGCGGGGCCGGGGCGGCGGCGTACCGCCGGCCGTTGACCAGCACCGACCCGGACGTCGGCCGGTCCAGCCCGACGACCATCCGCAGCGTGGTGGACTTGCCCGCGCCGTTGGGGCCGAGGAAGCCGGTCACGATCCCCGGCCGGACGGTGAAGTCGATGCCGTCGACGGCGACCCGGTCGCCGTACCGCTTGGTGAGTGCCTGAGCCGTGATCATGCTGGTGAGCCTGCGCCGTCCCGGGGTCCGCGCGCATCGGGGAGCACCCCCGGCCCGACCCTGAACTCCTCCGGGGGTCGCCCGGACCGACCCGAGGTGGGCAGGAGTGGGTCCGGAAGGAGTAGTTTGACCCCATCCACCGACCAGTCGACCCGGAGGAACCGTGGCCAACCTCGCCGCCCTGCTGGAGAACAGCGCAGAGAAGTACGCCGACCGCGACGCCGTGGTCTTCGGTGACACGCGACTGAACTACGCGGTGGTGAACATGCTCGCCAACCAGGTGGCGGGCTACCTCACCGCGCAGGGCATCAAGCCCGGCGACAAGGTGGCGCTGTCGTGCCCCAACGTCCCGTACTTCACCATCGTCTACTTCGGGATCCTCAAGGCCGGCGCCGTGGTCGTGCCGCTCAACGTGCTGCTCAAGGCGCGCGAGATCGCCTACCACCTCGACGACTCCGACGCGAAGGCCTACTTCTGCTTCGAGGGCACCCCCGACCTGCCGATGGGCACCGAGGGTCACAAGGGGTTCGAGCAGACCGAGGGCTGCGAGACCTTCGTGGTCATCACCGCCGACCCGGCAGGCGCCTCCCCGATCGAGGGCGCCCAGACGCTGTTCGGCGCCATCGGCGCGCACCCCGGTGAGTACGACACCGTGCAGACCGACGACGACGACACCGCCGTCATCCTCTACACCTCCGGCACCACCGGTCAGCCCAAGGGCGCGGAGCTGCGGCACCGCAACATGCGCGACAACGCGCTGCTGGGCGAGCCGCTGTTCGGCGCCGACGCCGACAACCCCGACACCTACCTGTGCGTGCTGCCGCTGTTCCACTCGTTCGGTCAGACCGTCATCCAGAACGGCGCGTTTGCGTACGGCGGCACCGTCGTGATGCTGCCGCGCTTCGAGCCGAACGCCGCGCTGCAGCTGATGCTGAACGAGAAGATCACCTTCTTCGCCGGCGTCCCCACGATGTTCTGGGGGCTGCTCGGTGCGCTCGAGGAGGGCGTCGACGTCGCAGCGATCAAGGAGAACCTCCGCGTCGCCGCCTCCGGCGGGTCGGCGCTGCCCGGTGAGGTCCACCGCGAGTTCGAGCACCGCTTCGGCATCACGATCCTCGAGGGCTACGGCCTGTCCGAGACCAGCCCCGTCGCCTCCTTCTCCCCGCTCGGCGAGGAGGTGCGAGTCGGCACGATCGGCACCGCGGTGCCCGGCGTGGAGATGAAGCTGATCAACGAGGACTGGTCGGAGGTCGACACCAGCGACCCCGACGCGATCGGCGAGATCGCGATCAAGGGCCACAACATCATGAAGGGCTACTACGGCCGCCCCGAGGCGACCGAGGAGGTCCTCAAGGACGGCTGGTTCCGCACCGGCGACCTGGCGAAGGTCGACGCCGACGGCTACTACACGATCGTCGACCGGGCCAAGGACATGATCCTGCGCGGCGGGTTCAACGTGTACCCGCGCGAGCTCGAGGAGGTGCTGATGACCCACCCCGACGTCTCGCTGGTCGCGGTCATCGGCGTCCCGCACGAGTCGCACGGGGAGGAGATCAAGGCCGTCGTCGTGCCGCGGCCCGGCGCGACCATCGACCCCGACGCGCTGGTCGCCTGGGGCAAGGAGCAGTTCGCCGCCTACAAGTACCCGCGCATCGTCGAGGTGGTCGACGAACTGCCCATGACCAGCACGGGCAAGATCCTCAAGCGCGAGCTGAGCTAGGCACGGCCTAGACTGGCCCCGCCGTACCTCTCGCACCCCAGGAGCGCCCGTGGCCCGCGTCGTCGTCGACGTCATGCTCAAGCCCGAGATCCTCGACCCGCAGGGCAAGGCCGTCCACGGCGCGCTGCACCGGTTGGGGTTCACCGACGTCACCGATGTCCGCCAGGGCAAGCGGTTCGAGCTCGAGGTCGACGGTGAGCTGACCGAGGAGCGCCTGGAGAAGGTACGCGAGCTCGCCGGGTCGCTGCTGGCCAACCCGGTCATCGAGGACTTCACGGTGCACCCGGCATGAGGATCGGCGTCGTCACCTTCCCGGGGTCGCTCGACGATGTCGACGCGGCGCGGGCCGTCCGGCTCGCCGGCGGCGAGCCGGTCGCGCTGTGGCACGGCGACCACGACCTGCAGGGCGTCGACGCGGTGGTGCTGCCCGGCGGGTTCTCCTACGGCGACTACCTGCGCTGCGGCGCGATCTCGCGCTTCTCGCCGGTCATGACCGAGGTCGTCGCGGGAGCCGAGCGGGGACTCCCGGTGCTGGGCATCTGCAACGGCTTCCAGATCCTCTGCGAGTCCCACCTCCTTCCCGGTGCGCTGATCCGCAACAACCACCGTCGGTTCGTCTGCCGCGACCAGCGGCTGCGCATCGAGAACGCCTCCACCGCCTGGACCTCCGACTACGAGGAGGGGCAGGAGGTGACGATCGTGCTCAAGAACGGCGAGGGCAGCTTCGTCGCCGACGCCGACACCCTCGACCGGCTCGAGGGGGAGGGGCGGGTCGTCGCCCGCTACCTCGGTGAGGACCCCAACGGCTCGCTGCGGGCGATCGCCGGCATCACCAACGAGGCCGGCAACGTCGTCGGCCTGATGCCGCACCCCGAGCACGCCGTCGAGGACCTGTGCGGCCCCGGCACCGACGGCCTCGGGTTCTTCACCAGCGTGCTGCAGCGCGTCCTGGTCTGACCCGCCGGTCTACGCCCCAGGGCGGGCGCCGGGTCGGGTGCCCGTCACGTGGCGTACGCCCCGCACGGCGAGCGCGACCAGCGCCTCCAACGGACCCCGCCACCGCAGCGCGGCGAAGACCGCGCCGATCGCGAGCGCCAACGCGACCTGCCGGGCCAGGTCGGCGTCGCCCTCGGTCCAGACGTCGGCGCCGAGCAGCACCACATGCAGGGTGTAGAGGCTCAGCGTCACCGCGCCCGCGCCGAACCCGATCGCCCAGACGCGGGGCGCGGGGCGGGCGGCCAGCAGGCACACCCCGATGACCAGCAGGGCGCTGCCGCCCGTACGGGCGAGGTCGAGCGGGGTGCTGGCGTGCGGGTTGGCGACGGCCAGCCAGGCCCAGGTGTCGGTGGGGACGTTGCCGTACAACCCCGCGGCCAGGGTGCTGGGGAGGTCGCCGGGCACGATGCCCGGTTGCCGGGCCGTCTCGGCCGAGGTCTCGAGCGCCTCCCGGATGCCCGGCCGGGCCAGGAGCGCGCGGGAGGCCAGCGGCGCGGCGACGGCCAGCGCCAGACCGGTCAGCGCCAGCCGTACGCTGGTGCGGGCGCGGCGCAGGTCGAGCCGGCCGACCGCCATCCCGAGCAGCAGGTAGGCCAGCCACGGCACCGCGGGGTAGTAGCCGGTGAACGTCAGCTCGGAGACCAGCTCCCAGGGGTGCTCGCGCAGCTGCTCGAGGGTCGGGCTGGCGAACTGCCGGTCCGGCAGGTGGGGACGCAGCGCGAACGAGATCGCTGGCGCGACCAGTGCCCAACCGGCCGCGACGACGAGCAGGGTGCGGGCCCGCAGCGCCAGGAACGCCGTACCCAGACTGAACAGCACGCCGTAGTAGGCGAGGATCACCGCCACCCCGGAGTCGCGCCCGCCCAGCCAGAGCCCGAGCGCAGTGATCAGCAGGGCCCGGGCGAGCAGTCCGAGCGCCACCCCGACACGGTCCCGCCCGGCGACCGGTCGGGTGCCGCCGCTCATGAGCGCGAGCGACACCCCGGCGAGCACGGCGAACAGCGCGGAGGCCCGCCCGCCCGCGAGCGCGGCCGCCCACGACCGCTCGCCGGTCTCGTCGTAGGTCGCGATGACGTGGGTGGCGATCATCCCGAGCAGCGCCAGGCACCGCGCCACGTCGAGGCCGACGATGCGGGTGCGCGCACGCGGCGTGGGGCGGGTCACGCGCTCAGCATCGCAGCCGGACCTGCGCGGCGGCCTGTGGCTTCGCCGAGGGAGAATCGCCCCATGCCCCGCTGGAGCCCGCACCGCCTCTTCCGTGTCGTCGCCGTCACGGAGGCCATCACCTGGACGCTCCTGCTGGTCGGGATGTTCCTCAAGTACGTCACCGGGACCACCGAGCTCGGGGTCCGTGTCGGCGGGATGCTGCACGGCGTCGCCTTCGTCGCCTACGCCGTGACGACCGTCGTGGTCGCCCTCGACCGGCGCTGGTCGCTCGGGCGCACGATCCTCGGCCTGCTGGCCGCGATCCCGCCGTTCCTCACCATCTGGTTCGACCTGGCGATGGAGAAGCGCGGGGCGCTCGGCGACCGCTGGCGGCTGCGCGAGGAGGAGCCGCGCGGGCCGCTCGAGCAGCCGGTCGCCCGGCTCCTGCGCCGCCCCCTCCTCGGTCTCGGCGTCGGCGTCCTGACCGTCGCCGCGCTCACCGGCCTCGCCCTCGCCGTCGGCCCACCGACCTCCTGACGCCTCAAGTTTCGCCACATATGTGGCGAAACTGGCACTTCGTACACGTTCCCGTCGGCGTGTCACCCAGGAACCTGAACACAGTCCCGGCTCAGACCCGGATCCGGATCACCCGGTCGTCGTTCGGGCCGGGGGTGCCGCGCCCGTCGCGGTTCGACGTGGTGATCCACAACGACCCGTCGGGGGCCCGCTCGACGGTGCGGATCCGGCCGAAGCGACCACCCAGGAACCGCACCCGGCGCCCGCGGCGGCGGCCGTTGAGCTTCACCGCCCACAGCGCCCGCCCGCGCAGCGCCCCGACGTACGCCCACCCCTTGGCCACCGCGAGTCCGCTGGGGGAGCACTCGGCGGTGGTCCACACGGCGAACGGGTTGCGGTAGCGGCCACCCCGCCCCTCGACGACCGGCCAGCCGTAGTTGCCGCCCTTGACGATCCGGTTCAGCTCGTCGAAGCGGTTCTGTCCGAACTCGGTCGCCCAGAACCGCCCCCTGGCGTCGATCGCCAGGCCCTGCACGTTGCGGTGGCCGTAGCTCCAGGTGTAGTTGCCGAACGGGTTCTTCTTCGGCACCTTGCCGCGCGGCGTCATCCGCAGGATCTTGCCGCCCAGCGAGTGGCGGTCCTGGGCCAGCCGGGTGTCGCCGGCGTCGCCGGTGCTGGCGAACAGCATCCCGCCGGGGCCGAACATCAGCCGGCCGCCGTTGTGCACGCTGCTCCTCGGGATGCCGGCGAGCACGACCCGCGGCTTGCCGAGCCGGTTGTTGCGGAACCGCATCCGCACGATCCGGTTGTCGGTCGCGGTGGTCACGTAGGCGTAGACCCAGTTGCGGCCCTGGGCGAAGCGCGGGTGCACCGCGAGCCCGAGCAGCCCGCCCTCGCCCTCCGCCCGGGTCGGGATCCGGCCCACCAGCCGCCGTCCGCCGCCACGGCGTACGCGGTAGACGCGCCCCGACATCCGCTCGCTGACGAGCGCGTCGCCGTTGGGGAGGAACGCCAGCCCCCAGGGCACCTCCATCCCCTTCGCCAGGACCTTGCCTCCGCGTGGCCGGGCGTCGGCGGGTGCACCCGCCAGCAGGGTCGCCGCGCCGGCAGCACCGAGTCCGAGCAGGCCCCGACGGCCCAGGGCGAGTGAGTCCGAGATCGTCATCGGGACAGAGTCACACGCGGCGGCACCGTCCGGAAGACCCGATTGCGGCCGTTCGGCCCGGATCGTCAACCAGCCGCCAACGACCCATCACCCCACCGTCAAGACGGGGTCGCCAGCGCCACGTCGTTCCCGCCCGTCGTATCTGGCCACAGGCGAGGTCGCGGGGACTGTCCGAGCCACCCCTCCGCGGGTCGGAAGGTTCCTCGCTGGAGGTAGATTCAAGGCCGTGACCCAGGCTCCCATCGCCCTCGACACCGTGGCCCGCGCGGCCGCAGACCCCGACCGCGAGCAGCCGTGGGCCGACCTCGGCCTCAAGGACGACGAGTACGCCCGCATCCGCGAGATCCTCGGCCGCCGCCCCACCTCGGCGGAGCTGGCGATGTATTCGGTGATGTGGAGCGAGCACTGCTCCTACAAGTCCTCCAAGGTGCACCTCAAGCAGTTCGGCGAGTCGATGACCGACCAGATGCGCGAGCCGCTCATGGTCGGGATGGGCGAGAACGCCGGCGTCGTCGACGTCGGCCAGGGCTACGCCGTCACGTTCAAGATCGAGTCCCACAACCACCCGTCGTACGTCGAGCCCTACCAGGGCGCCGCGACCGGCATCGGCGGTATCGTCCGCGACATCCTGGCGATGGGCGCGCGACCGGTGGCCGTGATGGACCCCCTGCGGTTCGGCCCGCTGGACGCCGAGGACACCCACCGGGTGCTGCCGGGGATCGTCGCCGGCGTCGGCGGCTACGGCAACTGCCTCGGCCTCCCCAACATCGGCGGCGAGGCGGTCTTCGACGAGACCTACCTCGGCAACCCGCTGGTCAACGCCCTGTGCGTGGGCGTGATGCGGCACGAGGAGCTGCACCTGGCCAACGCCTCGGGCCTGGGCAACCAGGTCATCCTGTACGGCGCTCGCACCGGCGGCGACGGCATCGGCGGCGTGTCGGTGCTCGCCAGCGAGACCTTCGACGCCGACGGGCCGGCGAAGCGACCCGCAGTGCAGGTCGGCGACCCGTTCATGGAGAAGCTGCTCATCGAGTGCACCCTCGAGCTGTTCGCCGAGGGGCTGGTCGCCGGGATCCAGGACCTCGGCGGCGCCGGCCTGTCGTGCGCCACCTCGGAGCTGGCCAGCGCCGGCGACGGCGGGATGCACGTGTGGCTCGACCGGGTCCCCCTGCGCGACTCCAGCCTCGCGCCCGAGGAGATCCTCATGAGCGAGTCGCAGGAGCGGATGATGGCCGTCGTCGAGCCGGCGAAGGTCGCGCGGTTCCTGCAGATCTGCGCCAAGTGGGACGTCGAGGCCACCGTGGTCGGCGAGGTCACCGACACCGACCGGCTGGTCATCACCTGGCACGACGAGGTGATCGGCGACGTGCCGCCCCGCAGCGTCGCGCATGACGGCCCCACCTACCACCGCCCGTACGCCCGCCCCGACTGGCAGGACCCCCTCCAGGCCGACCGGGCCGAGGACCTGCCCCGCCCGACCTCGGGCGCGGACCTGCGCGCGACGCTGCTGCGGCTGGTCGCCAGCCCGAACCTGTGCGACAAGTCCTGGATCACCGACCAGTACGACCGCTACGTCCGCAGCAACACCGTGCTCGCCCAGCCCGAGAACGCCGGCATCGTCCGCATCGACGAGGAGACCGGGCTCGGGGTCGCGGTCAGCACCGACTGCAACGGCCGCTTCGCGAAGCTGGACCCGTACGCCGGGGCGCAGCTCGCGCTCGCCGAGGCCCACCGCAACGTCGCGGCCACCGGGGGTCGCCCGCTGGCCGTGAGCGACTGCCTGAACTTCGGTTCGCCGGAGGACCCGGCGGTGATGTGGCAGTTCGCCGAGGCCACCCGCGGCCTCGCCGACGGCTGCGTCGAGCTCGGGATCCCGGTCACCGGCGGCAACGTCAGCCTCTACAACCAGACCGGCGAGACCGCGATCCTGCCCACCCCCGTGGTGGCGGTGCTCGGCGTCGTCGACGACGTCGCCCGCCGCACCCCCTCCGGCTTCCCCGCCCCGGGGCTGGAACTGCTGCTGCTCGGCGCGACCCGCGAGGAGCTCTCGGGCTCGGAGTGGGCCCACGTGGTGCACGGTCACCTCGGCGGTCTGCCGCCGCGGGTCGACCTCGCCGCGGAGCGGGCGCTCGCCGCGTTCCTGGTCGAGGGTGGCGGGTCCGGGCTGTTGGCCGCGGCCCATGATCTCTCCGACGGCGGCCTCGCCCAGGCGCTGGTGGAGTCCGCGCTCCGGCACGACGTCGGTGTCGAGGTCGACCTCGCCGACGTGGCCGGCGGCGACGCCTTCGTCGCTCTCTTCGCCGAGTCCGCGGCCCGGGCCGTGGTCGCGGTCCGCCCCGACGAGGCCGATGCCGTGCGCGACCTCGCCGCCCGGCACGGGGTCCCGCTGACCCGGATCGGTGCGACCGTCGCCGACCCGGTGCTCACGGTCGAGGGCGAGTTCTCCGCGCCGCTGAGCGAGATCCGCGACGCCTGGAGCGCGACGCTGCCGGCCGCCCTCGGCTGATCCGTCGGTCGAGCGGAGTCGAGACCCGGAACCTTCCACCCGCTCCGGTCTCGACGAAATGGCGGAGTTGGGCTGGAATGTCCCCACCAGTCCACTTTGCACTTCGGGGGATCGATGCGTCATACGCAGGCTCGCTGGTTCACGTCCTTGGCAGCGCCACTCGCGGCGGGAGCGCTCGTCGTCTCCGCGCTGGCGGCCCCGACTCAGGCGGCCCCCTCGGCCGACGCCGTGCTCGGCGACGACCTGGCCGCGCCCGGCAGGGTCGCGGCGGGCAACCCGGCGACGGCCGGTGCGCGGCAGCCCCGCGCGCGCTCCCGGTCGGGTGGCTTCAGCGCCCAGGCGAACGGGCAGACCCCGGTGCGCCGCGAGGTCGTGCTCCGCGACCCGAACCCGGCCCACGCGGCGCCCTCCGACCAGCGCCGACTGCGCGACGTCACGGTCTCGCAGAACGTCGCGACGGGGCAGATCACCGCACAGGCACGGTTCGCCGCCGCTCCCACTGCGGGCACCGAGTCGATCCTCGCCGTCGCCGTCGGCCACTGGGACGGCAGCAGCTGCATCCTGGACGCCGCGTTGATGGGGACCGCGCACGCGACCGAGGCCCAGGGGAGGTTCGGCGATGAGGACCCGTTCACGGTCGGCCGAGCACGTTCGGGTGCGACGCTGACCCTGCGCTCGACCTCGGCCGGGGCGCGCCTGCGGTCGCTGGACCTCGAATGCGCCTACGCGAGCCTGTACTCGGCGCCCGACGGAGAGACCGTCTACCACTCGTTCTACGCCGAGTCGCTCGAGGACGTCTACGCCCCCAAGCTGATCATCCGGCCCGGCGACCCGGTGCAGGGCAACTACGCCGGCAAGGTGACCAGGATCCGCGTTGAGGTCCGCAACGACTCCCTCACCCCGGCGACCGGGGTGCGACTGCGGGCCGCCGGCAAGAGCATGAAGATCGCCAAGCCCAGGCGGAACCTCGGGCGCATCGATGCGCGCTCGTCCAAGCGCGGCATCGTCTACAAGGTCCGGCTCAAGGGCAAGAAGCCCCGCAAGCTGGTCTTCCGTGCCGCGACCCAGGGCCGTACCTTCACCAAGCGCATCACGATCGCGCGCAAGCCCAAGCCCCAGCGCTATCGCTCCTTGGCGGGCCGGTTCTTCTTCGGGTTCATGCCGGCGCGGGTCGACAAGGGCTGGGACAACCGCGCGGTGTGGTTCCTCAACAACCGCTGGGCGTACGTCGGGCACCCCAAGGCCGGCAAGCGCCCGAAGTGCCGCAAGGCCACCAAGGCCTGCAAGCGCTACGTCTACCGGCCGCGCACGGGCAAGGTGAAGATCGGCCGGGCCAAGGCCGTGAAGGTCACCACCGAGGGGTTCCGGTTCAAGCGGGCCTCGCTGAGCGAGAAGACGCTGGCCAAGAAGGGGCAGCGCTTCAACGTCGCGCTCAAGCGCTACGACTTCAACGGCAACTGTCTGATCTACTGCAACACCTGGACCGAGTGGCTGACGCTGCGCAAGAACGGTCGGTTCGTCCTCTCCCGGATGGACATCGGCAGCATCGGCGTGCCCGGCAGCGGCGGCCAGTGGGCGATCGTCCCGCCGGACGACAAGGGCACCTACCGGGTGGTCTCCCGGGGACGGGTGCTGCTGCGCTTCGCCAACGGTAGGAAGCGCCGCCACCTGCTCGCGATCGACCACGACCTGCGCCACCGGCCCTCGCCGCAGGGGGCGGGGCTGGTGCTGGGCGACCGCAACTTCTACCGGGACTGACCCGGGCGGCTCAGTCGGCCTGCGGGTCGCGGTGCATCGCGACGAACAGGGTGTACGCCGACCCGGCGGCGCTCGGCGGCCGGTCCTTGAAGTCCTCCAGGACCTCGGTCAGGCGCCGCTCCAGCTCCGCGTACCCCTCCTCGTCGAGCTTGAGGCCCAGCCGGACCGTGCGTACCTCGTCGGCGGGGACCTGGCGCAGCTCCTCGAGGAAGGTGGCGGTCAGGACCTCGCCGACCTGCTCGACCGGGGTGTCCCAGGAGGCGCCGGTGGCCAGGTAGGGGATCTCGCGGGCGCCGCGGTTGCCGCGGCGGGGCTCCTGGGGCGCCAGCAGCCCGGTGCGGACGAGCGTGCGTACGTGGTGCAGGGCCGCGGCGGGGGAGATGCCGAGCAGGTCGGCGATCTCCTTGTTGGTGCGCGGGCGGTGCAGGCAGATCCGCAGGATCCGCAGGCGCAACGGTGAGCTGAGGGCGCGGCCGCGCGCCTCCACGGTCGACGGGCTCGGCTGTCCCGGTGAATCCGATGGCCCCGACGACACACTGCTCATGGCGCGCACCCTGCCAGACGCCGAGTGGTTAGCAAATCCTAATCACTTATGCCAGACTGCTCCGGTGAGCACCCCTGCAGCGCGCGACGCGGCCGTACCGGACGCCGGCGGTCCGGCGCCCTCGTTGGCGAAGGACCCCAACTTCCGGCACTTCTGGGCCGGGGTGACGCTGGGGCAGCTCGGCGCCCAGCTGGGCAACATCGCCCTGCCCGTCGTCGCGGTGCAGTTGCTGCTCGCCAGCGAGCTGCAGCTCGGTGTGCTCAACGCCTCGGCGACCGCGGCCTTCCTGCTCGTCGGGCTCCCGGCCGGAGCCTGGGTCGACCGGTGGGCCAAGCGCCGGGTGATGATCCGCGCCGACGTCGTCCGCGCGGTCGCGATCAGCGCGATCCCCGTGCTCTGGGCGTTCGACGCGCTGGCGATGTGGCATCTCTACGTCGTGGCCGCGGTGATCGGCGTCGCGACCGTGTTCTTCGACGTCGCCTACCAGTCCGTCCTGCCCTTCCTCGTCCGCCGCGACCAGGTCGCCGACGCCAACGGCAAGCTCGAGGGGGTCGCCCAGGTCGCGCGGGTCGCCGGACCGGCTGCCGGCGGTCTGCTGCTCAAGGTGATCAGCGCCCCGTTGCTCTTCATCGCCGACGCGATCGGGTACGCCGCCTCGGCGCTCCTCCTCTCCCGGGTCCGCGACCGGGAGGTGCCCCGGGCGCGGGCCCCCGAGGCGCGGCTGCGCACCGAGATCGCCGATGGCCTGGCCTTCGTCGTCCGCCACCCGCTGCTGGTGCGGATCGTCGCGTGCACGACCCTGTCGAACCTCGCCTCCACCCTCGCCTTCACCCTGCTGCCCATCCTCGTGCTGCGGATGATCGGGCTCGAGCCGTTCTGGTTCGGCGTCGTGATGGGCGCCGGCGCGGTCGGCGGCATCCTCGGCGCCGTGCTCGCCCCCCGCATCGCCCGGGTCGTCGGCGAGGGCACCGCCATCCCGCTGTCCGCCCTGATCGCCGGGCCGACATGGGCGCTGGTCCCGCTGTCGGCGTCGGTGGGGTCGCCGTACCTCGCAGCGGCGATGCTGGTGCTCGCGGAGTTCTGCTTCTCGTTCTCGGTGCTGGTCTACAACGTGATGCAGGTCAGCATGCGCCAGCGGATCTGCCCCGAACACCTACTGGGGCGGATGAACGCCTCCATCCGGTTCTTCGTGTGGGGGATCATGCCGCTCGCGGCGCTGCTGTCGGGCTTCCTCGGCAACCGGATCGGCGTCGTCCCCACGATGTGGGTCGCGGTCGGGCTCTTGGTGCTGGCCGCGCTGCCCGTGCTGCTCTCCCCGCTGCTGGGGATGCGGACCCTGCCGGATGCCCCCGACGAGCCGGCGCCCACACCGGACACGGCCGCGACGCCCGATCCGCTGGGCTCAACGCCTCCCGGACCGGAGCGCGAGCCAGGTGGCGGTGTCGGCGACGCCGGTGACCGGTAGACCCACGCGCCGCTGGTAGGTGCGCACGGCCCGGGTGGTCTCGAACCCGTAGAAGCCGGTGACAGGGAGCCGGGGTGAGCCGGCCACCTTCAGCGCGCGCTGGAGCCGGCGGACGGCGTGGCTGCCGCTGCCGTACTTGCTCACCGGTCCCGGCCCGGCGCTGAGGAGGGCGACCCAGGTGGCCCGGGTCAGTCGCCCATGGGCGCGCAGGCCGACGCTCTCCTGGAAGCGCCGTACGGCGACCTCGGTCCGGGCGGTGAACTTCGAGCGCAGCCGGGCCGGTCGGTAGTGACCCTGCACCCGCAGCAGGCACTGGGCCGTACGGACCTGCCGGTCGACGTCGCCGCGGCGCCACGGCCGGTAGCGCGGTTGCTCGATCAGCCGACGGCAGGTCTTCGAGGGTCGGGGGACGCGGGTCCCGGCGCCGAGCACGGCGTAGTTGGTGTCGATGTTGATCCGCACACCGCCGTGCCGCTCGTCGTGGTCGCCGCGGTACTGGCGCATCACCCTGCCCCGCGCCGACCACCAGGCGTGGTCGTAGAACGTCGACGCGAAGGTGGGCGGATTCGCCGTCGGCGGCACCCGGTAGCCCTTCGCCGGTCGCCACTCCGCGACCCAGATCCGGTCGGGCATGGTGTGTTGCCCGGCCCGGCGTGCCCGGTCGAGCAGCGCGATGCCCGACGCCGCGGAGGAGTAGACCCCCGAGCGGTAGCCGAGCTTGCGCACCTGGGTGGTCCACGCCGAGAGGAAGGCCAGCGCCGACTCGCGGCACCGGGCGCGGGTCATCGGGAACGCCTCGAGGTCGAACCACAGCACGCTGCGCTCGCCGATCCCGAGCGCGTGGGCGGCGTCGACGGCGGCCCGGGCCTCCTGTGCGGCCTGGGTCCGCGCGGCGGCGTAGTCGCCGGCCGGGCGCGGCGAGATCCGTCGTCCGGCGTACCGCTCGACGGCCGAGCACGACGCCTGTCGGCCGACGACGATCGGGAACAGCGCCCACCCGCGGCGCGCCTGGGTCCGCACCCAGGTTGCGTCGAGGTTCGCCTGGTCCTTGCAGAACCGGTTGTCGCCGGCGATGTAGATGCCGATACCGCGGTACGGCGAGGACTCCCACCAGGCGTCCATCTCCTCCTGGCTGGGGGCCTGGCACTGGTCGAAGACGTAGCCGGTCATCCGACCCGGCATCGGTCGGGTGGCTGCGGCGGCCTGGTCGACCGCGGTGGGCGACAGGCGGGTGCGGTGGTCGGGCGCGGCCGAGCCGCCGTTGAGCAGCGGCGCGGCGAGCGTCACACCGAGCAGGGCGGCGAGCAGGCGGCGAACGCGGCGGGCGCGGCGGGCGGAGGGGTGGGCAGGCACGGGGGACTCCAGGGGCGGTGACAGGGCCACACTCAGACAAGGGCCGCTCACGGTACGCCCCGATCGCCCTCCTCGGGGGCGTCCGGGCGATACTCGGGCCCGTGGCCGTCCGTCTCCGACCCCAGCCCAGCGCCGCCGTCACCGAGGCGCACGCCGCCCTGGCCGCCGACCCCGACGACCGCGCGGCGCTGCGACTGCTCACCAAGCACTACCTGGCGGTGCTCGCCCAGCGTGCCCCGGGCGGGGCCGTGGAGGTCCGGGTCCCGCCGTACGCCGCGGTGCAGTGCATCGCCGGCACCAGCCACACCCGCGGCACCCCGCCGGCCGTGGTGGAGACCGACCCGGCGACCTGGATCGCGCTCGCGACCGGGGATCTCACCTGGGACGAGGCCGCCGGCGCCGGCCGCATCAGCGCCTCGGGGGAGCGGTCGGACCTGTCGGCCCACCTCCCCCTCTGAGCCCCGCGCCGGCTCCCGTGTGACGGAAGCCACGGTTCCGCCGACCTGGAGGTGCGGCGTACGCTCGACGGTGCACGAGCCACTGACCGTCCGGTACCCCTGGTGGACTGGAACGAAAGGCCCCGACATGCGCACCACGCCTGCGCCCGTTCCCGCGGGCAGCCCGGCCACGCCCGCGACCCCCGACACCCCCACCGACGTCGCCGTCGGGGTGATCGGTGCCGGCCGCGTGGGCGCGGTGCTCGGAGCGATCCTCGACGCGACCGCGGGCTTCACCCTCGCGGCGGTGTCGGGGGAGACGACCACGACCCGCGAGCGCATCGCCGACCTGCTGCCCGGCACCGCCGTACGCAAGCCCACCGATGTCGCCCGCGCCGCCGACCTGCTGCTGCTGACGGTGCCCGACGACCGGCTCGCCGGGGTCGTGGAGAGCCTCGTCGGCAGCGGCGCGATCCGCGCGGGCCAGTACGTCGTCCACACCTCCGGCAAGCACGGCCTCGCGGTCCTGCAGCCGGCCGCCGATCTGGGCGCCCACGTGCTCGCGCTGCACCCGGCGATGACCTTCACCGGCACCGCCGTCGACGCCGAGCGCCTGCCCGGCTGCGTCTTCGGGGTCACCGCGGCGACCGACGACCGCGCGTTCGCCGACCACCTGGTCGCCGTGCTGGGCGGCCGGCCCGTCCGGGTCGCGGAGGAGCAGCGCGCGCTCTACCACGCGGGCCTGGCGCACGGCGCCAACCACCTGGTGACCCTGGTGGCGCAGGCGATGGACCTGCTGACCGCCTCGGGCGTCGCCGACCCCGCCGGGACGCTGCGGCCGCTGCTGACCGCCGCCCTCGACAACGCCCTGGCCGACGGCGACGCCGCCCTCACCGGCCCCGTGGCGCGGGGCGACCGGCGTACGGTGCGGGCCCACCTCGCCCAGATCACCGAGCACGCCCCGAGCGTGCTCGACACCTACGTCGCGCTCGCCCGCGCGACCGTCGACCGCACCGCCGCCGACGGTCGGCTGGCCGGCGGCCGGGTCGCCGCTCTCCACGAGACCCTCAGCGCAGCGTTGCCCGACGCCGAGCCGCTGGCGCCGGTCGACGACGCCGCCGAGACCGAGCGGACCCTCCTGTGACCGCTCCCGCGCCGCGGGTGGTCGGCACGCGGGCCGAACTCGCCGCCGCGCTCGCCGAGATCCGTGCGCAGGGCCACCGGGTCGGGCTCGTCCCGACGATGGGCGCCCTGCATGTCGGCCACGCCAGCCTCATGACCCACGCCCGCGACCGGGTCGGCGAGGACGGCGCGGTCGTGGTGTCGATCTTCGTCAACCCGCTGCAGTTCGCCCCCGGCGAGGACCTCGACCGCTACCCGCGCACCCTCGACGCCGACCTCGCCGTCTGCGCCGCGCACGGCGTCGACGTCGTGTTCGTCCCGGCGGTCGAGGAGGTCTACCCCGAGGGGGTCGGTGCCGGCTCCGCGGGTGCCGCGATCACCGTCGACCCGGGACCGCTCGGCGGGGTGCTCGAGGGTGCGGCCCGGCCCACCCACTTCCGCGGCGTGCTCACCGTCGTGGCGAAGCTCTTCGGGCTCGTCCGGCCCGACGTCGCGGTGTTCGGCCAGAAGGACTACCAGCAACTCGTCCTGGTGCGGCGGATGGCCGCCGAGCTGTGCCTCGGGGTCGAGGTCGTCGGTGCGCCCACCATCCGCGAGGACGACGGCCTGGCGCTGTCGTCGCGCAACCGCTACCTCGACGACGCGCAACGGCGTGCGGCGCTGGTGCTCTCGCGTGCCCTCTCCGCCGGTGCCGCGAGCGCGGATCGCGGCACCGAGGCCGTGCTCGCCGCCGCGCACGCCGTACTGCGGGGGGAGGGTGCCGACGTCGAGATCGACTACCTCGCCCTCACCGCCCCCGACCTGGGCGACGCCCCGGGCTCCGGGGAGGCGCGGCTGCTCGTCGCCGCCCGCGTCGGCTCCACCCGGTTGATCGACAACGTGCCGCTCGTCCTGGGCGGCCCCGGATCCACCCCCGCCTCCAGCTCCGCCCCGACCCCCACCTCAGCCCGCCAGCCAGTCCACGAGGGAGCTCACTGATGCTGCGCACGATGATGAAGTCCAAGATCCACCGCGCGACCGTGACGCAGGCCGACCTGCACTACGTCGGCTCGGTGACGGTCGACGCCGACCTGCTCGACGCGGCGAACCTGCTCCCCGGCGAGCTGGTCCACATCGTCGACATCACCAACGGCGCGCGGCTGGAGACCTACACGATCGCCGGCGAGCGCGGCTCCGGGATCATCGGCATCAACGGCGCCGCCGCCCGCCTGGTGCAGCCCGGCGACCTGGTCATCCTCATCGCCTACGCGCAGATGGAGGACGCCGAGGCCCGCAGCTACCAGCCCGACGTGGTCTTCGTCGACGCCGACAACAAGGTGATCGGCTACGGCCACGACCCGGCCGAGGCGCTGCCCCAGCAGGGTCTGCTCCGCGGCGACCTGGTCCACACCCAGGGCTGAGCCGTGCTGCTCCCCGCCCGCCTGTCCGCGCCACCCCCCGGATGGGCGCGGTACGCCGACGTCGTGGTCGTCGGCTCGGGCATCGCGGGGCTCACCGCGGCGCTCCGGATCCGCGAGGCGCTCGCGACCGCGGACCGGGGAAGTGCCGACCCGACGGTGCTGGTCGTCACCAAGGACCAGCTCTCGGCCGGTTCGACCCAATGGGCGCAGGGCGGCATCGCCGCGGCACTGGGTCCGGAGGACACCCCCGAGGAGCATCTGCGCGACACCCTCCTCGCTGGCGCCGGCGTGTGCGACCCCGAGGCGGTGCGGGTGCTGGTCACCGAGGGGCCCGAGGCGGTCCGTGAGCTGATCGCGCTCGGCGCGGCCTTCGACCGCGACCCCGCGGGGATGCTCGCCCTCACCCGCGAGGGCGGCCACCACCGCGACCGGATCGCCCACGCCGGCGGCGACGCCACGGGGGCGGAGATCCAGCGGGCGCTGGTCGCCGCGATCCGAGCGCACCCCGACATCGAGGTCATCGAGCACGCGATGGCGCTCGACCTGATCCCCGGCGCCGACGGCGGCGTGGCCGGGGTGACCCTGCACGTGCTCGGCGAGGGACAGCGCGACGGCGTCGGCGCCGTGCACTGCCGCGCGGTCGTCCTCGCCAGCGGAGGGCTGGGTCAGGTGTTCGCCGCCACCACCAACCCGGCCGTCGCGACCGGCGACGGCACCGCGCTCGCGCTGCGCGCGGGAGCAGTGCTGCGCGACCTGGAGTTCGTCCAGTTCCACCCCACCGTGATGTGGCTCGGCGGCGACTCCCGCGGTCAGCAGCCGCTGATCTCCGAGGCCGTCCGCGGCGAGGGGGCCTTCCTCGTCGACGACGCGGGGGTCCGGTTCCTGCAGGGCGAGCACGAGCTGGCCGACCTCGCCCCGCGCGACGTGGTCGCCAAGGCGATCAAGCGGCGCATGCGCGACCGGGGCAGCGATCACGTCTGGCTCGACGCGCGGCACTTCGGCGCGGCGAAGTGGGAACGGCGCTTCCCCACCATCCTCGCCACCTGCCGGGCACACGGCGTCGACCCGGTCACCGACCTCATCCCGGTCGTCCCGGCCTGCCACTACGCCTCGGGCGGCGTCGTCACCGACCTGGTGGGGCGCACCTCGGTGCCCGGTCTCTACGCGTGCGGTGAGGTCGCCTGCTCGGGCGTGCACGGCGCCAACCGGCTGGCCTCCAACTCCCTGCTCGAGGGCCTGGTCTTCGCCCGCCGGATCGCCGCGCACCTCGGCGACGCGCTGCCGCCACGCCGGGAGCCGGCGCCGGATCGGCGTACGCCCGGGCTCGTGGCGCCCGCGGCCCGCGACCGGATCCAGGCCACCACCAGCGCCCTGGTCGGCGTGCTCCGGTCCGCCGACGGGCTGGCCCGCGCGACCGGTGAGCTGGTCGAGGTCTGCGCGCTCGCCGCCACCGACGAGCCCGCAGCGGCGGCGTGGGAGTCCACCAACCTGCTCACCGTCGCCGCCGCCCTGGTCACTGCGGCCGCGGCCCGCGAGGAGACCCGGGGGTCCCACTGGCGCGAGGACTTCGCCGACGCCGACGATGCCTGGCGCGGCCACCTCGACCTCACCCTCGAGCCCACCGCCGGCGGGAGCCGGATCAGCTCCACCTTCCGCCCCTCCCTCGACCACTCCCCGCTGCTCGTGCCCGAAGGATCCGCATGACCACCCCTGCCCTCGAACCCGTCGTCGCGCGTACCTCCTACGCCGACCTCCCCTCCACGCTCACCACCGAGCTCCGCGCCGCCGGGCTCAACCCCGAGGACCTGTACGGCGCCGTCGCCCGCGCGATCAGCGAGGACGTGCCCGGCACCGACGCCACGAGCGTGGCCACCATCCCCGTCGACCTGATCGGCACCGCCGACCTGGTCGCGCGCCGCCCCGGCACCGTCGCCGGCCTGGCGGTCGCCGAGCTGGTGCTGCGCTACGTCGTCGACGCCGACGTCACCGTCGAGCGGCACGTCGCCGACGGCGACCGGGTCGAGGCGGGCGCGAAGCTCCTGAGCGTCTCCGGTCCGGTGCTGCGGCTGCTGGTCGCCGAGCGCACGACCCTCAACTACCTCGGCCGGCTCTCGGGCATCGCCACCGAGACGGCCCGGTGGGTCGACGCCGTCGCCGGCACCGCGGCCCGCGTGCGCGACACCCGCAAGACCACGCCCGGTTGGCGTGACCTGGAGAAGTACGCCGTGCGCTGCGGTGGTGGGGCCAACCACCGGCGCTCGCTGTCGGACCAGGCGCTGGTCAAGGACAACCACGTGCTGGGCGCCGGCGGGGTCGTCGCCGCCTACCTGGCCGTGCGCGAGCGGTACGCCGGGCAGCAACCGCCGCTGCCGATCCAGGTCGAGGTCGACTCCCTCGACCAACTGCGCGAGGTGCTCGACGCCGGCGCCGATGAGGTGCTGCTCGACAACATGTCGCCCGAGGAGGTCGCCGAGGCGGTCGCACTGACCGCGGGCCGCGCCCGGCTGGAGGCCTCCGGCGGACTCGACCTCGAGGTCGCCGCGGCGTACGCGCGCGCCGGCGTCGACTTCCTGGCGGTCGGCGCCCTCACCCACTCCGCCCGGGTCCTCGACATCGGGATGGACCTGCGGTCCCGCACCCCCGCCGGAGCGCGCGATGGTTGAGCTCGCGATGGGATCCGGGCCGGGCAGCGACCCGCTGCTGTGCGTCGACATCGGCAACACCCGCACCGTCCTCGGGCTGGTCCGCGCCGGGGAGGTGCTCGAGCACTGGATCGTGCAGACCGACGAGCGCCGGACCGCCGATGAGTGGGGCTTCCTGGTCGACGGGCTCCTCCAGCGGCTCGACGACGAGATCGCGCCCGCCGGCGTCGCCCTCTGCTCGACCGTGCCGGCCGTGCTCCACGAGTGGCGCGCGATGCTCGCCGCGTACTTCCCCGACTGCCCCCACGTCGTGGTGGAGCCCGGCATCCGCACCGGCATCCCGGTCCTGATGGACAACCCCCGCGAGGTCGGCACCGATCGGATCGTCAACGCCCTGGCCGCCGCCCGCCTCTACGACGGGCCGGTCGTGGTCGTCGCCTTCGGCACCGCCACCACCTTCGAGGTCGTCAACGCCCACGGGCAGTACGTCGGCGGCGCCATCGCTCCGGGTGTCGAGATCTCCCTCGAGGCCCTCGGCCGCCGGGGAGCCCAACTGCGCAAGGTCGAGTTGCGTCGCCCACGGTCGGTGATCGCCAAGAACACCGTCGAGGCCCTGCAGGCCGGTGCGCTCTACGGGTACGCCAGCCAGGTCGACGGCATCGTCACCAGGATCGCCGACGAGCTCGGCGTCCCGCTCGGGGCCCTCGACGTGGTCGCGACCGGCACCCTCGCGCCGTTGGTGCTGGAGGAGTGCACCACCCTCACCGAACACCGCCCCCTGCTCACCCTGCTCGGGCTGGAGCTGGTCTTCGAGCGCAACGCCTAGTGGGGAGTTCGGGGTTTGCGACATGGAATGTGACATCCAGCAGGTTTCGTCGACGCCGAATCCTGCGTGATGTCACATTCGTGACCGCGCGCGGAGATGATCGACGGCCGGCACCCACAGGCGTGCGTTCGCCGGCGCGGTCAGGGTCCAGCTCTGATCACGAGGGCGGGACGCCAGACGCGCTCCGTCGAGCAACATCTGTCGCGCCTCGGCGCGCGCCTCGCGGGTGACCACCCCACCCCCGACGATCGTCACGACCTCGACGCCAGCCTGTCGAAGCAGATGCAGACGCCGGTTGTCGTGCTGGTGCCGGCTCCTGTCACGGTGGAGCGCTCCGTCGTACTCGATCGCCATTCCGAGCTCCTCGACGAACAGGTCGGGACGAGCGAGGAAGCGACCATCGGCGGCGAAGACCTCCACATTGACCGACGGCCGCCACCCGAGGGCATGACAGACCAGACGCAGCCGGGACTCGGGCGGTGAGCAACTGCGAACGCTGGCCCGGCTGAGCACATCGGCGGTACGCCGCGCTCGCCACGACGTAGCGAGCGCACGCGCCTGTTCGACGTGCTCGGGGAGGGTGATCCCCGCGGCATAGGCCATATCGACCGCGACGATGGCCTCGTCCGGGTCATCGGTGAGGCGCGCGAGGTCGAGGACGGCGCGGTCCGCTGTCGTCAGTGCCATCCCGCGCAGCACCGTGCGGTGGCGCCGGTCCAAGGGCTGACGCAGGATCCGGGCACCAGCCGGACGGGGGGACTGTGTCGGCGCCACGACGAGTGGTACCGGGAGCTCTGCGCCGGAGGGGCTCACCCCGTCGAGGTAGGCCGCGCCGTGCATCCGGCAGGCCGCCCAGCCGGTCACGAACGACTCCGGAATCCGCCACCACTGCTCGAAGGCACGTTGCTCGGGGGTCCGCGCGATGGCCGCGGGGACATAGAGACCGGGGCCGGCGCGCCGCCACCGGGGACCGGCGGCCTCTCCCCGTGTGGGTGTGCCCTCGCCGGCGTCGACCTCGACCGGTGCGACGAGACGTGGGGGCGTGCAGCGTGGGTGCATCGGGTCACCTTGGGCCGATTCCCGTGGTGCGCGTGCGCGTCATCCACAGCCCCAAGCCGGTGGAGCGCCGTCGAGACCCACCCGTGTGACAGTGCGCAGGAAATAGCGCCGCCCGAACCTGCTGGATGTCACAAAGCGCGGTCCACGGGACCGCAGCGGGTGCGGGACCGTACGAGTCCTAGGATCGAGCACCATGACCGACCAGCCCGCGCCCCCCGACACCCCGGCCGACGACCTGCCCGAGCAGATGCGGGTGCGGCGTGAGAAGCGGGACCGGCTGATCGCGGCCGGCAAGGAGGCGTACCCGATCGCGGTGCCGCGGACCCACACGATCACCGCGATCCGGGAGTTCTACGACGACCAGGACCTCGAGCCCGACACCCGCACGGGCCAGCAGGTCGCGATCACCGGTCGCGTGATCTTCCTGCGCAACACCGGCAAGCTCTGCTTCGCGCGGCTGCGCGAGGGCAATGGCGCCGAGATCCAGGCGATGCTCTCGCTGGCCGAGGTCGGGCAGGAGTCGCTCGAGGAGTTCAAGGCGCTGGTCGACATCGGCGACCTGCTCAGCGTCGAGGGCGAGGTCATCACCAGCCGCCGCGGCGAGCTGTCGGTGGCCGCGACGGCGTGGACGATGGCGGCCAAGGCGCTGCGCCCGCTCCCCAACGAGCACAAGCCGCTGAGCGAGGAGGCGCGGGTCCGGCTGCGCTACCTCGACATGATCGTGCGGCCCGAGGCACGCGAGATCGTGCGCGCGAAGGCCGCGGTGCTCAAGGCGCTGCGCGCGACGCTCGACGAGCGGGAGTTCGTCGAGGTCGAGACGCCGATCCTGCAGTTGACCAACGGCGGTGCGGCGGCCCGGCCGTTCAAGACCCACCTGAACGCCTTCGACCAGGAGATGCTGCTGCGCATCGCCCTCGAGCTCGACCTCAAGCGCGCGATGATCGGCGGCGTCGACCGGGTGTACGAGATCGGGCGCACCTTCCGCAACGAGGGGCTCGACTCCACCCACGCCGCGGAGTTCTCGATGCTGGAGGCCTACGAGGCCTACGGCGACCAGTTCTCGATGATCGCACTGGCAAAGGCGTTGATCCGCAACGCCGCCCGGGCCGTCGGGCGCACCCGGGTCACCGGGCGCGACGGGACCGAGATCGACCTCGAGGCCGAGTGGCGCGAGGTCTCCATCATGGATCTCGTCACCGAGGCGACCGGCCGCACCATCACCGTCGACACCCCGGCCGAGGAGCTGCGGGCGATCGCCGCCGAGCACGAGGTGGAGCTGCAGGACGACTGGGGCGCGGCCGAGATCGTCGTGGAGCTGTTCGAGCAGCTGGTCGAGGACTCGCTGATCCAGCCGACCTTCGTCATGGACTACCCCACCGAGGTCAAGCCGCTGGCCAAGCCGCACCGTTCGCAGCGGGGGCTGAACGAGGCCTGGGACCTGATCATCAACGGGGTGGAGCTGGGCGCGGCGTACTCCGAGCTCAACGACCCGGTCATCCAGCGCGAGCGGCTCGAGGAGCAGTCGCTCCGGGCGGCCGAGGGCGACCCGGAGGCGATGGAGCTCGACGAGGTCTTCCTGCGCGCGATGGAGCACGGCATGCCGCCCGCCGGCGGCATCGGCATCGGCGTCGACCGCTTGGTGATGCTGCTGACCGGCGTCGGTATCCGCGAGACCATCCTGTTCCCGCTGCTGCGCCCGGAGTGAGGACGCCGACCCGGGATTATCGGGCTATTCCGCCGGCGGGCAATTCCCGGTCAATGTCCGGGGTGGTCGCGCAGCGATGACCGGGGAATCCGGTGGAATCCACCGCCCGGCGAAGAATGGTTGGGGAGCGCAATCTTCGGCGGGCTCTTCGCCACGTTTTAGTGTGGATTCACGGCGTCTTCGACATCAATTTCGCGGGGTGTTCGCAGAATGCGCTATCGTCACGCGTATTCAGTGAAATCCGGGCAAAGAGTGAGGCATTCGCCAATGGCGCAGAAGGTCAGCATCATCTTGATCGACGACATCGATGGCAGCGACGCCGACGAGACCGTGCGGTTCGCACTCGACGGCACCTCCTACGAGATCGACCTCAACGCCCAGCACGCCCAGGAGCTGCGGGACGCCCTGGCGCTCTACATCGGCCACGCCCGCAAGGCCGGGTCGGGCGGACGCCGCAGCGGCGGCGGCCGGCCCCGGGCCTCCTCCGGCGGGCCCAGTGCCGCCGACATCCGGGCCTGGGGTCGGGAGAACGGCTACGACGTCCCCGAGCGCGGGCGGATCCCCGCCGAGCTGCGGGAGGCGTACGAAGCCGCGCACTGACGCGCACCGACGCTGGGTGCCGAGCCGGTACTCGGCATCCGCACCCAGCACCCGCGCCAGCACCAGCCCCCGGCCCGAGGCCCCGCGCCTCGGGCCGCGGCATGTCCGCCGCGGCGTTCGCCCACAGCGAAGGGTGGAACCGGCGCCGCGGGGAACACGTAGGCTGGGTGATGGGTTGAACCCACTGAGCGCGCTCGACCGTGAGCGCGCACAGCGACGTGTGACATGGCCGTCTGTGGCGACGGCGGGAGCGAGGCGAAGATGTTCGAGCGGTTCACCGACCGAGCAAG
>JAJUGK010000012.1 GCA_029268205.1 Nocardioidaceae bacterium | reverse complement strand
GGTGTCGGTGGGGTCGATGTCGAAGGCGAAGCGCATGACGCCGTCCTCGAACCCGCCGGCGACCTCGTACCCGGCCTCGCGGAAGATCTGGATCATCCGCTGGTTCTCCGGCAGCACCTCGGCGACGAACCGCTGGACCCCACGCTCGCGCCCTGCCTGGGCGAGGTGCTCGAGCAGCAGTTGCGCGATGCCGCGGCCCTGGTGGGCGTCCTGGACCAGGAAGGCGACCTCCGCCTCCCCCGTCTCGACCACGTCGTAGCGGCCGACGGCGATCATCTCCTCGCCGACGGTCATCACGAACGCCACCCGCTGGTCGTGGTCGACGTGGGTGAACCGGATCAGGTCGCGCTCCGAGAGCCGGGGCATCGGGGCGAAGAAGCGCAGGTACTTCGACTCCGCGGAGACCTTGTCGTAGAAGTCGACGAGCAGGTCGCGGTCATCGGGGAGGATCGGCCGCAGGTGGGCCGTACGCCCGTCGCGGAGGAGGACGTCGGCCTCCCAGTGGGCGGGGTACGTCGGTGCCGGTTCCGGCGCCGCGGAGCGCGCCGCGGCGGCTTCGAGCGGCGGGGGCGTCCCGTCAGCAGCACTCACGCGACCGAATCTACCGTCACGCTGCTCACGTCCGGCGTGCCCCGCGCCCCGGGAGCCCACCGGCGAGGTGAGAATGGCCCCCATGGCCCGCCGTACACCTCCCGCACCCCCCGAGGACGACTTCGAGGAGCACATCGTCGACATCGACGTCGGCGACGAGATGCGCGGCAGCTTCCTCGAGTACGCCTACTCGGTGATCTACTCCCGCGCGCTGCCCGACGCCCGCGACGGTCTCAAGCCGGTCCAGCGCCGGATCCTCTACACGATGGATCGCATGGGGCTCCGGCCCGACCGGGGCCACGTCAAGAGCGCCCGCGTGGTCGGCGAGGTCATGGGGCGCCTGCACCCGCACGGCGACGGGGCGATCTACGACGCCCTGGTGCGGATGGTCCAATCGTGGGCGATGCGGGTCCCGACCGTCGACGGGCACGGCAACTTCGGCTCCCTCGACAACGGCCCGGCGGCGATGCGCTACACCGAGTGCCGGATGGCGCCGGCGGCGGTCGCGATGACCGCCTCGATCGACGAGGACACCGTCGACTTCCGACCCAACTACGACTCGCGCGAGCTCGAGCCGGCCGTCCTCCCCGCGGCGATCCCCCACCTGGTCGTCAACGGCGCCACCGGCATCGCCGTCGGCATGGCCACCAACATGGCCCCGCACAACCTGGTCGAGGTGGTCCAGGCGCTGCGGCACCTGATCAAGAAGCCCGACGCCGGCCTCGACGACCTGATGCGCTTCATCCCCGGCCCCGACCTGCCCACGGGAGGCAAGATCGTCGGGCTCGACGGCGTCCGTGACGCCTACGAGACCGGCCGCGGCTCGTTCCGGATGCGCGCGACCGCGCGGATCGAGAACGTCACCCCGCGCCGCAAGGGGATCATCGTCACCGAGCTCCCGTACGGCGTGGGCGTGGAGAAGGTCGTCGGTCGGATCAAGGACCTGGTGCAGGCCAAGAAGCTGCAGGGCATCAGCGACCTGAAGGACCTCACCGACATGACCAAGGGCCTGCACCTGGTCATCGAGGTCAAGAACGGCTTCCACCCCGAGGCGATCCTCGAGCAGCTCTACAAGCTCACTCCGATGGAGGACTCCTTCGGCATCAACGCCGTCGCCCTCGTCGACGGCCAGCCGCGCACCCTCGGCCTGCGCGAGCTGCTCCAGGTCTTCCTCGACCACCGGTACGACGTGGTCCGTCGGCGCTCGGCCTTCCGTCGCGGCAAGGCCGCCGACCGGTTGCACCTGGTCGACGGCCTGCTGATCGCGATCCTCGACATCGACGAGGTCATCCAGCTCATCCGCTCCAGCGACAACGCCGGCCAGGCGCGCGAGCGCCTGATGAGCGTGTTCGACCTCTCCGAGCCGCAGGCCGACTACATCCTGGAGATGCCGCTGCGCCGGCTCACGAAGTTCTCCCGCATCGAGCTGGAGAAGGAGCAGGAGGAGCTGCGGCGCACCATCGAGGAGCTCGACGCCATCCTGGCCGACGACGCCCTGCTGCGGCGCGTCGTCTCCGACGAGCTCGCCGAGGTCGCCAAGACGTACGGCACCCCCCGGCGCACGGTGCTGCTGGAGTCCGCCGGCCAGTCGGTCGCCGCGGCCACCCCGCTGGAGGTCGCCGACGATCCGTGCCTGGTGCTGATGTCCTCGACCGGGCTGCTCGCGCGCACCGCGGGCCACGAGGCCCCCGGAACCGGCGACTCCCGGGCCAAGCACGATGTCGTGACCGCCGTCGTCCCTACCACCGCCCGCGGCCAGGTCGGCGTGCTGACCAGCGCCGGACGTTTGGTCAAGCTCGACGTCCTCGACCTGCCCACCCTGCCGCCGACCGCCCACGATCCTCACCTGCGCGGCGGTGCTCCGTTGAGCGAGTTCCTCGCCCTCGAGTCCGGCGAGCGCGTCCTGACGCTGGTGCGGCTGGCCGACGACGGCGTGCCCGGGCTCGCACTCGGCACGGCGCAGGGTGTCGTCAAGCGGGTCAATCCCGAGGTCCTCAACCGCGACTCGTGGGAGGTGATCCGCCTGGCCGACGGCGACGAGGTCGTCGGTGCGGTCGACCTGCACACCGGCACCGAGGAGCTGTGCTTCATCACCTCCGACGCCCAACTGCTGCACTTCGGCGCCGACCTGGTGCGTCCGCAGGGCCGCTCCGGCGGCGGCGTCGCCGGCGTGCGGCTCGCGGCCGGTCAGCGGGTGGTGTTCTTCGGCGCCTTCACCCCCGACGACGATGCGGTGGTGGTCACCGTCTCCGGCGCCTCCTCAGCGCTGCCCGGCACCGAGGCGGGCAGCGTGAAGGTCACCCCCTTCGCCGAGTACCCCGCCAAGGGCCGCGCCACGGGCGGTGTGCGCTGCCACCGGTTCCTCAAGGGCGAGGACGTCCTGGTCACCGCCTGGGCCGGGCCGGGCCCCGCGCGGGCCGCCGCCAGCAGTGGCGCGCCGATCGACCTGCCGCCCGCGGAAGGTCGGCGCGACGGCTCCGGGGTCCCCGGCAGCCAGCCGATCGCCGGGATCGCCTCGCCGGCTTCCCGTCTCGTGCCGACACCGGACCTGGCAGGCTGAGCGCCATGACGTACGCCGCCCGGGTCGCCGCGACCCGCCGTACCCGCCGCCGTCCCGCCCTCCTGGTCGCCGCGCTCGCCCTCACTGTGCTCAGCGCGTGCAGCGGCGGGGGCGACTCCCCGAAGGGCGAGACGCCCGAGGACGTGCTCGCCCACGCCAAGACCCAGCTCGACGAGACCTCCGGGGTCTCGATCGAGATCTCCACCCCGGGTCTGCCCTCCGGGGTCTCCGGGCTGACCAGCGCGACCGGGGTCGGCACCCATGCCCCGGCGTTCGAGGGCGACATCACCGTCTCGATGTCGGGGGTCAACGCCGACGTGCCGGTGATCGCGGTCGGCGGCAAGGTCTACGCGATCCTGCCGTTCACCCGCGACTACGACGAGATCGACCCCAGCGCCTACCAGGCGCCCGACCCCGCCGCCCTGATGAACACGACCGACGGCCTGTCCGACCTGCTCGGCCGTGCGACCGGTGTGGAGGAGGGCGAGAAGGTCCGCGACGGCTCCGCCGTGCTGACCTCCTACACCGCCACCGTGCCGGGTTCGGTGGTCTCCACGATCATCCCCAGCGCCCAGCAGGACGCCGGGTTCGCCGCGGAGTTCACCATCGACGACGACGGCCGGTTGGTCGAGGCGACGATGACCGGGCCGTTCTACCCCGCCACCGACGAGGTCACCTACAGCGTGCGGTTCGTCGAGTACGACGTGGAGCAGGAGATCACCGCGCCGTGACCTCCGGCCCGGGCGTCGCGGAGCGCTGGCTGCTCGGCGTCGCCGCGATCGCCGTGGCCTTCGCGGCGGCCGACACCTACGTCGTCGTGCTGGCCCTGCCCGACATGATGCGGGGCGCGGGCCTGAGCATCGACGAACTGCAGCGTGCAGCGCCGATCGTGTCGGGCTTCCTGCTGGGGTACGTCGCGATGCTGCCGCTGATCGGCCGGATCGCCGACCTGCGCGGGCGGCTGCCGGTGCTGGTGGCCTCGCTGGTGATCTTCGCGTTCGGCTCGCTGGTGACCGCTGCCGCCTACGACCTGCCCTCGATGGTCGTCGGTCGGTTCTTCCAGGGCGTCGGGGGCGGCGGTCTGGTGCCGGCGACCCTGGCCCTGGTCGCCGACCTCTACCCGCCGCACCGGCGCGGCGTGCCCCTCGGCATCGTGGGCGCCGTCCAGGAGATCGGCTCCGTCCTCGGGCCCCTGCTGGGTGCCGCCGTCCTCGCGGTCGCCGACTGGCAGGCGATCTTCTGGCTCAACCTCGCCGTCGGGCTGGTGCTCGCCGCGGCGCTCGTGGCCGGGCGCCGGCGTACGCCCGGCCGGGTCCGCCGCGGGACCGACCCGGTCGGACTGGCGTTGCTCGGCATCGCGTTGGTCCTGCTGTGGCTGGTGATGGCGCAACCGCCCTCCCTGACGCGCGAGGTCACCCTGGGATTGCCGTTCGTGCCGTTCACCGGCGACAACCGGTGGTGGAGCCCCCTCGGGGTCGCGCTCGCGGTCGCCGCGGTGGGTCTGGTCGTACGCTGCCTGACCGCCCGCCGACCGCTGGTCGACCTGCGCGCCTGGGGCCGGGTCGCGGGTCAGGCCGACCTCGGCGGCGCGCTGCTGCTCGCGATCGTCCTCGGCGGCGTCATCCTCGCCTTCGCCACCGCCGACCCCGAGGTCCAGGTCTTCTCCGACGCCGGCCTGCTCTACCTCGCCGTCTCCGCCGTCGCCCTGCTCGGCTTCCTGGCCCAGCAGCGCCGGTCGGCCGAGCCGCTCGTGCCCCGCGCCAGCCTGGTCGAGCGCCCCGCCTGGGGGGCGATGCTGGTGAGCTTCTTCGTCGGCGCCGCCCTGATCGCGGCTCTGGTCGACATCCCGGTCTTCGCCCGGATCACCGTCGCGCCGGACTCCCAACTGGAGGCCGCCCTGGTGCTGCTGCGGCTGCTGGTCGCCCTGCCGATCGGCGCGATCCTGGGCGGGTACGCCAGCCGCGTGGCCCCCGCCGGCGTCGTGACCGCTGCCGGCATGGTGCTGACCTGCTGCGGGTTCGGATGGATGTCGACGTGGGGTCCGACCTCGCTCGACGAAGCGGTCGCCACCGTCCCGCTCGTGCTGACCGGGCTGGGCTTCGGGCTCGCCCTCGCCCCGGTCAACGCCGCCCTGCTCGCCGTCACACCCGCCGCCGTGCACGGCGTGGCGTCGGCGCTCTTGGTCGTGGCCCGGATGGTGGGCATGCTGGTAGGCATCTCGGCTCTGACCACGATCGGGCTGCGGCGCTACTACGCCGTGGAGGAGACCCTGCCCTCGCCACGCGACCTGTGTGACGGGGCGTCGCGGTGCCAGGCCTACACCGACGCCCTGCGCGGTGCGGGCATCGCACAGCTGGAGGCGATCTTCCTCGGCGCCGCGGTCTGCGCGGCCGTGGCCGGGGTGCTCGCCCTGGTGCTCCTGCGCGGTGCACCGACGCGGGCGTCCGATGCTCCCCGCCCCCTCGGAGGTGTCCTGTGACCGCCCCATCCGCGCCCGACCGCTCCCCCGACGCCGCCTCCGGCCGCGAGGAGGTGCCCGCGGGAGCGGGATGCGCCGCGGGCTCGATCGCCGCCGGGGAGCTGCTCGCCGGTAGCGCGCCACAGGCGGTCGGCTGGGTCGCTCTCGAGCAGGACGGACGGTGGGGGGCCAAGGCGCTCACCGACAGCGACCTCGACCCCACCCTGGGGCGCGCGATGGAGGAGCGCGGCGCCGCGTGCGGCGTACGCCCGCAGCTGATCCGCACCCCGACCATGCACGCCAGCGGCCGCACCGACGGACCCCGACGGCTGTTGGTCGCCCACACGCGACCGGGCGCGAGCTGGCTGCTGGAAGCCGTCGTCGACGACCCCGCGCGCGTGCTGGACCTCGACTGGGAGGCGCTCGGCGCCGGTGACCGGGCCGCCGTCCTCGACTCCCTGCCCGAACTCGAGCCGACCGACGAGCCGCACCTGCTGGTGTGCACCAACGCCAAGCGCGACACCTGCTGCGCGGTGCTCGGCCGGCCGGTCGCCCGCGACGCCTGGTCGGCCGCCCCGGGCCGGGTGTGGGAGACCACCCACATCTCCGGCCACCGGTTCGCCGCGACCACCCTCCTGCTGCCCAGCGGCTATCTGCACGGGCGGCTCGACACCGAGAACGCACTGACCGTGCTCTCCGACGCCGAGGTCGGGCTCGTCGTGCCCGAGGTCGGTGCCGGGGGCGTCCGCGGCCGGTCGACGTGGTCGCCCGCCGGCCAGGTCGCCGAGATGGAGGTCCGGCGTGCCACCGGCGAGGAGGACATGGACGCCCTCGACGTGCTCGCCGAGACCGACACCGGGACCGATCTCGTCGAGGTCGAGGTCGGGCACTCCGACGGACGCCGGTGGACGGTGCGGGTGCAGCGCGTGATCTCCGCCACCTCGCGCGCCGAGTCGTGCGGCAAGGAGGCCGTCCCGCTGGTCCAGTGGACGGGCGCGGTGGTGTGAACGGGCCCGGCCGTGGATAGGTTCCGGCCGTGACCGACTTCGACGACCTCCTCGCGGCGAACCGAGACTTCGCCGACCGCTTCGACCTCGGCGGGTTCGACGGCAAGGCCCACGCGGGTGTGGCGATCGTGACCTGCATGGACTCGCGGATCGATCCGCTCGGCATGGTCGGGCTCAAGCCCGGGGACGCGAAGATCTTCCGCAACCCCGGTGGTCGCGTCACCGACGCCGCACTCGAGGCGCTGGTGCTCGGGGCGCACCTGCTCTCGGTCGACCGCATCCTGATCGTGCCGCACACCCGGTGCGCGATGGCGAGCGCGACGGAGAACGAACTGCGCGAGAAGGTCGGCGCCTCCGCCGGTTGCGACGCGTGGTGGCAGTCCTTCGGGGTCGTCGCCGACCAGCGCGCCGCGCTCAAGGACGACGTCCACCGGGTCACCAGCCACCCGCTGATCCCCGACACCGTGCGGGTCGGCGGCTTCCTCTACGACGTCGACACCGGTCTGCTCGAGCGCCAGTTCTGACCCGGCCCGCCCCGGACGTCAGTGGCTGTGGGGCTGGGTGAGCCGAGCGGTCAATGCCACGGTCGCCGCCGTGCCCACCCCCAGGACGCCGAGCACGAGGGCCGCCTCGGTGAAGCCCGACCACCCGCCGGCCGGGCGGACGCCGACGGCCACCAGCACCACCCCCGCGAGTACGGCACCCAGCACCGCGGCGACCACATCGCCGATCCCGCCCGCCCAGCGCGGCGGCAGCGGACGGCGTACGCCGAGCACCGCGACGACCGCCGCGGCCCAGACCAGACAGACCAGCAGCGCGGCGAGCACGTCGGCGGGACGGTGCCACTGCGCCACGACGGTGCCCGCACCCGTGACGACCGCCAGCAGGGTGCCGCCGAGCACGGTGAGCGGCCGCAGCGAGCGGGGCACGACCAGCAGCGCCGCGAGGGCGAGCGACACCGCGACCGTGGTGTGCCCGCTCGGCAGGCTCACGACCGTCAGGTTGCCGAAGTCGGCCCGCTCCAGCACCACCCGCTTCAGCACCTGGGTGGTGACGTTGGCGCCACCGACCAGCACGACCGCACCGATCGCCGCCGCGTAGCGGTGGCGGAGCAGCGCCAGACCGACGCAGACCGCGAGCACCAGTCCGGCCGAGCCGATGGAGATCTCCCCCAGCAGGCCGAGCACCCGGCGCAGCGCCCGGGACCCGCCGTAGACCGCGTCCATCCCCGACTGGTCCCACGCCTGACCGGCGCGGGTCTGCAGCGCCCATCCGGCGAGCCGGATCAGGCCGGCCACGGCGGCGAGGGCGGTCACGACCGCGGGCAGCACGGCACCCGACCGGGACCCCGGGCGAGCCGGAGGCACCGGCCGCGCCCGGGAACGCGTGACGGTCACGCTCCCAGCCTGCCAAACCACGACGAACCGGGGCGCGTCAGCACGCCGGTGCACCCGCTCGGGCTCAGGCGTCGATCGTTTCGGCGTCGACCTCGTAGGCGCCCTGGACGATGAACTCCTTGCGCGGCGCGACCTCGGATCCCATCAGCAGCTCGAAGACGTGGGCCGCGGCGTCGGCGTCGTCGACGGTGATCCGGCGCAGCGTACGGCGGCGGGGGTCCATCGTCGTCTCGGCCAGCTGGTCGGCGTCCATCTCGCCCAGACCCTTGTAGCGCTGGATCGGGTCCTTCCACCGCACGCCCTTCTTGGTGAGCTCGGCCAGCTTCCGCCGCAGCTCGTCGTCGCTGTAGGTGTAGACGTACTTGTCCATCCCCTTCTTGGGGTTGGTCAGTTCGATGCGGTGCAGCGGTGGGACGGCGCTGTAGACCCGCCCGGCGTGGATCAGCTCGGGCATGTACTTGAAGAACAACGTCGCCAGCAGGCAGCGGATGTGGGCGCCGTCGGAGTCGGCGTCGGCCATGAAGATGATCCGGCCGTAGCGCGCGGCGTCGAGGTCGAAGGTACGCCCCGATCCGGCGCCGACGACCTGGATGATCGAGGCGCACTCGGCGTTCTTGAGCATGTCGGCCACCGAGGCCTTCTGCACGTTGAGGATCTTGCCCCGGATCGGCAGCAGCGCCTGGAACTCCGAGTTGCGGGCCAGCTTGGCCGTGCCGAGTGCCGAGTCGCCCTCGACGATGAACAGCTCGGAGCGCTCCACGTCACTGGAGCGGCAGTCGGCCAGCTTCGAGGGCAGCGAGCTGGACTCCAGCGCGTTCTTGCGGCGCTGGGTCTCGCGGTGCTGGCGGGCGGCGATGCGGGTCTTGGCCGCGCCGGCGACCTTCTCCATCACCAGCTTGGCTTGGGCCTTCTCGGCCCGCTTGGTGGAGGTCAGGAACGCCTTGAGCTCGGCGGCCACCACCTTGCGGACAATGCTCCGCGCCGCCGGGGTCCCGAGGATCTCCTTGGTCTGCCCCTCGAACTGCGGCTCTGCCAGCCGCACGGTGACGACCGCGGTCATCCCCTCGAGCACGTCGTCCTTGATGACGTCGTCGTCGTTGTTCTTCAGCACCTTCGAGGCGCGCATCGTGTCGTTGAAGGTGCGGGTGACGGCCTGCTCGAAGCCCGCGAGGTGGGTGCCGCCCTTCGGGGTGGCGATCACGTTGACGAACGAGCGGGTCTCGGTCTCGTAGCCGGTCCCCCATCGCACCGCCACGTCGACACCGAGCTCGCGCTCGACGTCCTGGGGGGTCATGTGGCCCTGCTCGTCGAGCAGCGGGACGGTCTCGGTGAAGGTGCCCGAGCCCCGCAGCCGCAGCACGTCGGTGACGGCCTCGTCGTGGGCGAGGAACTCGCAGAACTCCGTGATGCCGCCGTCGTGGCGGAACGACTCCTCGACCGGCTCCTCCCCCCGCAGGTCGCGGATGACCAGCTCGAGGCCGGGGACGATGAAGGACGTCTGCCGGGCCCGGGTGACGAGCTCGTCGTAGACGAATGTCGCGTCCTTGGTGAAGATCTGCCGGTCGGGCCAGAACCGGATGCGGGTGCCGCTGCGGCCCTTGGCCACCCGCTTGCCCTTGCGGGTCAGCCCGGACGTGGCCTCGAACGCCGCGTCGGGCCGGTCGTCGGCGAAGACACCGGGCACGCCACGCTGGAACGACATGCCCCGCACCGCCGGTGACCGTTCGACGTCGACGTCGAGGCGGGACGAGAGCGCATTGACCACCGAGGCGCCCACGCCGTGCAGGCCGCCGGTCGCGACGTACGACCCGCCGCCGAACTTGCCGCCGGCGTGCAGTTTGGTGAAGACGACCTCCACCCCGGGGAGGCCGGTGCGCGGCTCCTTGTCGGTCGGGATGCCGCGGCCGTTGTCGTGGACCTCGGCGGACCCGTCGGGATGCAGGATCACCTCGATCCGGTCGGCGGCGCCGGCCAGCGCCTCGTCCACACCGTTGTCGATGATCTCCCACAGGCAGTGCATGAGACCGCGGGTGTCGGTCGAGCCGATGTACATGCCGGGTCGCTTGCGCACCGCCTCGAGACCCTCGAGGACCAGGAGGTGCTGGGCGTTGTAGGCGGTGTCGATCGTCATGCCTTCCCTGATGCGTACGGATCGCCGGGTCGACGGTGCCCGGGCGGTGGTGCCGGGGCGAATCTACCCGCGACACGCCGGGGAAGTGCCGGCGCCACGCTGCGGTTGACTGTCGGTGACGCGGGGCACCATGGACGCACGCGGCACCCGCCGCGGGCCAGGACGGCGGACCGGGAGACCGGAGCCGACCGGGTGGTGGAGGTCACGGCCGTCTCAGGGTCGGGACCCCCCTCCCCCGGGAAGCATCCGTCGTGTTGGGATGTTGTGAGCAGTACAGCCCCCGGGTGATTCCCACGGGTCCGGCGATGCGTCGGCGCGACCTTGGGATCTCCGGCTACGTTGGACTGACACACCAGGAAGGAAAGAGGCCCTCACGTGACTACAGCTGTTGCCCCCCGCGCGCTGGACGCGACGGACCGCTGCGACCGGTGCGGTGCTCAGGCGTACATCCGCGTCGAGCTGGCTGGCGGCGGAGAGCTCCTCTTCTGCGCCCACCACGGTCGTGCCCACGAGGCGAAGCTCCGTGAGGTGGCCATCCACGTGCACGACGAGACCGAGCGGCTCCACGAGCGCCCCGGCGCCGACGACTGAGTCGACCCCCAGCCCGTACGAGGCCCCGGACCCGGTGTCCGGGGCCTCGTCGCATTCTTCGGGCCTCGTTCGCCGTCCGGGCCACGAGGGCTCCTAGGCTGGCGCCATGACCCTCGTCGACGTGCTCGTCGCCCTGGCGATCGCCGTCGGCCTGGTCGGCATCGTCGTCCCGGTGCTGCCCGGCTCGCTGCTGATCGCGGCGGCGGTCGTGGTCTGGGCGTTCCTCGTGGGCGGCGCCACCGCCTGGACGGTGACCGGCATCGCGCTGACCCTGCTCGCGGTCGGCACGATCACGATGTACGCCGTCCCCGGGCGCCGGCTGCGGGTCCACGGCGTCCCGGGCCGCACGCTGCTGGTCGGCGGGCTCGCCGGCGTGGTGGGGTTCTTCGTCATCCCCGTCGTCGGACTGCCGATCGGGTTCGTCCTCGGGGTGTACGCCGCCGAGTCCGCCCGGCTCGGCCCGGGGCGGGCGTGGCCCTCGACCAAGCACGCGTTGGCCGCCGCCGGCCTCTCGATGCTCATCGAGCTGGTCGCCGCACTGCTGGCCACCGTGACCTGGGTCGTCGGCGTCGTCCTGACCTGAGCACCCCTGAACGCCGACAACTGGTCACTTCCCGCACCCGATCGCGCGGATCTGTGCGGCAAGTGACCAGTTGGGCGGTCGGGAGTGTGTCAGTCGAGGTAGTCGCGCAGCACCTGCGAGCGCGACGGGTGGCGCAACTTCGACATCGTCTTCGACTCGATCTGCCGGATCCGCTCACGGGTCACGCCGTAGACCTTGCCGATCTCGTCGAGGGTCTTGGGCTGGCCGTCGGTGAGACCGAAGCGCATCGACACGACGCCCGCCTCGCGCTCCGAGAGCGTGTCGAGCACGGCGTGCAACTGCTCCTGCAGCAGGGTGAAGCTGACCGCGTCGGCCGGGACGATCGCCTCGGAGTCCTCGATCAGGTCGCCGAACTCGGAGTCGCCGTCCTCACCCAGCGGGGTGTGCAGCGAGATCGGCTCGCGGCCGTACTTCTGGACCTCGACGACCTTCTCGGGGGTCATGTCGAGCTCCTTGGCGAGCTCCTCGGGCGTGGGCTCGCGGCCCAGGTCCTGCAGCATCTGGCGCTGGACGCGGGCGAGCTTGTTGATGACCTCGACCATGTGCACCGGGATGCGGATGGTGCGGGCCTGGTCGGCCATCGCGCGGGTGATCGCCTGCCGGATCCACCAGGTGGCGTAGGTCGAGAACTTGTAGCCCTTGGTGTAGTCGAACTTCTCCACCGCGCGGATCAGACCCAGGTTGCCCTCCTGGATCAGGTCCAGGAACAGCATGCCGCGGCCGGTGTAGCGCTTGGCGAGGGAGACCACCAGGCGCAGGTTGGCCTCGAGCAGGTGGTTCTTGGCGCGGCGGCCGTCGTCGATGATCCACTCGAGCTCCTCGAGGAGCTTGGGTGAGATCTTGCCGCCCTTGGCGAGCTTCTCCTCCGCGAAGAGGCCGGCCTCGATCCGCTTGGCGAGCTCGACCTCCATCTCGGCGTTGAGCAGCGGCACCTTGCCGATCTGCTTGAGGTAGTCCTTGACCGGGTCGGCGGTCGCGCCCGCGACCATGACCTGCTGCTCGGGCTCGTCGGTCTCGTCGGCGGCGGAGACGACGAAGGAGGCCTGCTTCTCGTCCTCCTTGATGGTCGGGTCGGAGGCGAGGTCCTTCTCGAACTGCTCGTCGGGGACGTCGGGCAGGACCTTCTTGCCGTCCGGACCGATCACCGGGGCGACCGGCACCTCGATCTCGTCGAGGGTGCCGCCCTTGGCGGTGGTCGCGGGCGTCTTCTTGGCCGGAGCCTTCTTCGCCGCGGTCTTCTTGGCAGCCGTCTTCTTCGCGGGAGCCTTCTTCGCGGGAGCCTTCTTCTCGGTGGCCGTCCTCGCCGCCGGCTCGGCCTTCGCCTCGGCCGCGTCTGCCGCCTTGGCGGCCGCCTTCTTGGCCGGAGCCTTCTTCGCGGGGGCCTTCTTCGCCGCCGTGGCCCGGACCGTGGAGCGCCCGGCGCCGGCCGCGACGGCGCGGCGGGTGGACTCGGCTCCGACCTCCACCGAGATGCCCTGCTCGGCCAGGTGGGTCAGCAGGCCGCGCAGCTGGGGCGCGGGGATCGACGCGGAGTCGCTGACCCGGCGTACCTCCTCGGCGGTGACCGAACCGGCCTGGCGGCCGCGCTCGACGAGATCCACGATGTCGGGATGGCTCAAAGCCTCAGCGGTGAGCTTCCGGGACGCGCTGGAGGACAACAGCACAACCTCTCGGTACAGGTCGGTGGGCGCGGCAAAGCCCGTTCACGTCAAGAGCCGCGTCGATCATTGTGGCATGGGCCCCAAGCGGTCCGGGGCCGACCCCGAGAAGTCCGTCGACGGCGAGTGCCGGGGACGGCGTGCGCTCAACCCCTGGCCGTTCCGCCGGCCGCCCCGGGACCCGCCTTCGCCCCGGCCTTCGCCGTCTTCGCCGCCGCCTTCTGCATCTGCTTGAACTCGCGCACCTTGACCAGGCTGTCGGCATCGACGACGTCGGCGACCGACCGGTGGCCGTCCAGGCCGTAGTCGCCGACGACCTCCTGCCACCCCTCGGGCCGGACGCCGAGCTGCTTGGCCAGCAGGGCGACGAAGATCTGGGCCTTCTGCTTGCCGAAGCCGGGCAGGGCCTGCACCCGCTTGAGGAGGTCCTTGCCGGAGGCGGCCTCGGTCCACAGGCGGGCGGTGTCGCCGTCGTACTCCTCGACCACGACCCGCGCGAGCTCCTGCAGGCGCGCCGCCATCGACCCGGGGAACCGGTGGATGGCCGGCGTGGTCGCGCACAGGGCCGCGAACTGCTCGGGGTCGGCGGTCGCGATCGCTGCCGGGTCGAGGGTGCCGAAGCGCTCGAGCACCTTGGCGGGCCCGCGGAAGGCGTGCTCCATCGGGTACTGCTGGTCGAGCATCATGCCCGCGAGCAGGGCGAAGGGGTTCTCCGCGAGGACGCGGTCGGCGTCGGGGTCCTGGGCGATACAGATGGCCATGGCCCCATCATGCCCCGGTTCGCGGCGGATCGGCCCGTACGGTCGGTCCTGCTCAGTGCTGGGGTACGCCGCCCTGGTGGTCGGGTTTGACCGCGAGGACGGGGCACGGCGCGTCGAGCAGGATCCGCTGGGAGTTGCTGCCGAGCACGAGCTTGCCCACCGGTGAGCGGCGACGCAGCCCGATCACGATCAGCTCGGCCCGCTTCTCCGCCGCCACGGTGATGAGGTCCTCGGCGGGATCGAAGGCGGTCGCCAACGGGCGGACCTCGAACCGGATGCCGGTTCCGGCGAGGATCGACTCGACCTCGGACTGCTCCTCCTCGGCCCCGCTGTGGTCGGCGGCGGACCGTCGCGACAGCACCACGACGATCTCGGCGTCGCGCAGTCGGGCCTCGAGCACCGCCTGGTCGAGCGCCGCGCGACCCTCGGGCTTGGGTACGTAGCCGACGACGATGCTGCCCATGCGTCCTCCATCCGGTTGCCGGTCCCCCGGACGCTACCCGTCCCCAGGCCGGCATACACCGCTCCCGCCCGAGCGCGGGTCGCACTAGCCTGCGGAGGATGTCCGCCCCCACCGCCGCGCCGCCCGCCGGGGCCGAGGCGCTGCGCCGCGAGGTCGCCGTGCTGGGCCTGCTCCATCCGCACGGCACGCGTGTCACCCCGGCCGTACACCTCGGAGTGCCGGCCGGACCACGGGTCTGGCTCCCGCTGCCGACCCGGCCGACCCACAGCCGGGTGAGCCATCACGACCCGTACGCCGCGGACCCCGCCCTGCGCCGCGACGCCGCCGCCCGCCTGGTGGAGGCCGCGGCGGCCGCCGGTCTCCCCCGCGACGCCTGGGTGGTCCGCGGCGGGGGCGAGGAGGTCCACGAGCCCGACCTGCACTGGGAGGTGGCGCTGCGGGCGGCCCATGCCGAGGTCGGTCTCGCGCTGGCGTCGTTCCGGGTGGTCACCCGCACCGGCTGGCGGGAGCCGGCCACCGGCCGGGAGCAGCGTTGGCGCCGGCTGCGGGTCCGGGGACGGGAGGCCGGCGCCGCCATCGAGCGGACGGGGCGGGCCCTGCAGCAGGCGGCTCAGTCCCAGGTGTGCACCGGGTCGTTGCTCTGCATCCGCTCGGCGTAGTCCAGCAGGGTGCCCCGCAGCGCGTCGGCCCGACCGACCCCGGATTCCTCGGCGGCGCGCACCCGGTCGACGAACCACGACGCCCCCGTGACCCCGGTCAGGCAGCGTTGCTCGATGACCCCGAGGTAGTGGTCGCTCTCCTGCGGGTCGACCCCCCAGGCGACCAGACCCTCCCGGGCCATCGGCAGCAGGCGCCGCAGGACGAGTTCGGTCGCCTCGACCTGGCCGACCCCGGGCCAGTAGACCTGCGCGTCGATGCCGAGCTTGGCGGCGGCGTGGAAGTTCTCCTCGGCCGCGCTGAACGACATCCGCGACCACAGCGGCCGCTCGTCCTCGGCCAGGGCGCGGGCGAGCCCGAAGTAGAACGCGGCGTTGGCCATCGTGTCGACCACGGTCGGTCCGGCAGCCAACACCCGGTTCTCCACACGCAGGTGGGGTCGTCCCTCGACCACGTCGTAGACCGGGCGGTTCCAGCGGTAGATCGTGCCGTTGTGCAGCCGCAGCTCCGCCAGCGACGGCGTCCTGCCCGCTTCGAGCTCGGCCAGCGGGTCGTCGTCCTCGGTCACCGGCAGCAGCGCCGGGAAGTAGCGGACGTTCTCCTCGAAGAGGTCGAAGATCGAGGTCGCCCAGCGCTCGCCGAACCATACCCGGGGCCGCACGCCCTGCACCTTCAGCTCCTCACTGCGGGTGTCGGTGGCCTGCTCGAACAACGGGATCCGGGTCTCGCGCCACAGCTCCTTGCCGAGCAGGTACGCCGAGTTGGCCCCCACCGCGAGCTGGATCCCAGCGATGGCCTGGGAGGCGTTCCAGTACGCCGCGAAGTCCTCGGGGCTGACCTGGATGTGCAGCTGGGTGCTCGTGCACGCCGCCTCGGGCACGATCGAGTCGGCGGTGGTGACCAGGCGCTCGACGCCGCTGATGTCGATCACGATGTCCTCACCCCGCGCGGCGAGGATCTGGTCGCTGAGCAGGTGGTAGCGCGGGTTGCTGCTCAGGGAGGAGGGACTCATGTGCCCCTCGGCCAGCGTGGGCAGGATGCCGACCATCACCAGGTGCGCCCCGAGTTCGGCCGCCCGCTCCTCGGCCCGGTTGAGGCTGCGACGCAGCCCCTCCTCGTACTTGGTCAACCCCCGCTCGGCGAGCCGCCGCGGCGGAACGTTGATCTCGAGGTTGAACTGCCCGAGCTCGGTCTGGAAGTCGGGATCCTCGATCGCCGAGAGCACCTCGGCGTTGCGCAGGGCCGGGTCGCCGGCAGCGTCGATGAGGTTGAGCTCGACCTCGAGCCCGGTCATCGGGTCGGCGGCCTCGAAGCGCGACTCGCGCAGCATCCGGGCGAACACGTCGAGGTTGCGCCGCACCTTCTCCCGGTGCTTGGTCCGGTCGGCCCGGGTGAACTCCTGCTGCGACACCTCTTCGCCCATGCGCACAGACTGGCAGCCCGGCCCCAACCGGGCCAGAGGGATCGCCGAACTCGCTCAACGGCGCCGGTTCAGTCCAATCCGGGGACACCGAGCTCAGCACGGGTCATCGGGACCCACGACGCGGGAGGGACGGCCCCCTCCAACAGCCGCGCGATGAGCGCGGCGAGGCTGTAGCCGGGCTCGGCGTCCTGACTGGCCTCCACCCCGCACCAGGCCAGTGCGCCGTCGCCGCTGAGCCATCCGGCGAAACCGAGCAGGGCCGCCGGCGCCGCCCGCAGGTCGCGCGGCGCCACCTGGACCAGGTGGCGGCACAGGGTGACCGCGCGACCGACGCGGCCGCGGTCGATCTCGACCCACAGCGCGTCCCGGGCGGTGAGGCTGACGCGCATCGCGACGAGCATCCGGGCCGCCTGCTCGGCGGTCGGCGTCGCGTCGGCGGCCAGCAGGGTCCGGGTCATCCGGCTCACCCACCGCGCCTCCTCGTGGATCCGCTCGCACATCACCTCCGGTGCCACGGTGTCCGCGCCGGGTTCCGGTGCGGCCAGCGCGTCGACCTGCGCGTGGGCGTGCCGCTCGACCTCGGCGACCAGGGCGGGCACGGGTCGCAGCGAGGCCACCAGGTCGTCGCGGTCGGCGTGCAACACCCGGCCGGCCAGCACGGCCTCGGCGAGCAGCGGGTGGTCGCGGACGTCGTAGGTCACCCGCGGCCCGTTCGGCGCGTCCGCGTGCAGCAGCGCGTAGCTCGGGCCGTCGGTGTGCACCGCCAGCGCGACGGGGATGCCGGCCTGTGCCAGGACCGTGGAGGTGGCGGAGACCGCGGCCCGGGCCGCGACCGGGTCGGCGCAGTAGGCCACCAGGCAGGCGGCGCGGCACTCGGCCCGCTGTGCGGCATCGGTCAGGATCCGTCCAACCTCGGCCGCCGCGGCGGCTCCGACGGGCAGGTCGACGCGGGCGTGCATGCCCGGCGCGGCACCGACGCCGACCAGGACCAACGAGTCGCGCGGGTGGAAGTTGAACAGCGTCGGCACCAGCGCCAGCAGGTCCTCGGGGGTCCGCAGCGTGCGGACGCCCGCAGACGGGTCGGGGGTGGACGGCTCGGGGGTGGACGGCTCGGGGGTGGACGGGTCGGACGGCTCGGGCAGCGGTCGGATGCTCATGGACCCCACGCTCGGCCGCCGGCGCGGCGTACGGGGACCGACGGCGCCGGCCTGGGGACGGCGCGCCGGACCGGCGTGCCTGGGGACCGCAGCCGGTCCGGTGTCACGATGTGCCGGTGCGTGCCGAGCCGACCATCCTGCACCTGGACCTGGATGCGTTCTATGCCGCGGTCGAGCAGCGCGACAAGCCGTCGTTGCGGGGCCGGCCGGTGGTCGTCGGCGGGGTCGGCGGACGGGGTGTCGTCGCGACCGCGTCGTACGAGGCCCGGGCGTACGGGGTGCGGTCGGCGATGTCGACCCGGGAGGCCCGCGCCCGCTGCCCGCACGCGGCGTACCTCTCGGGCCGGTTCGATGCCTATCGGGCCGCGAGCGCGCTGGTGATGGAGCAACTGCGTCGGCTCTCGCCGCTGGTGGAGCCGCTCTCCCTCGACGAGGCCTTCGTCGACCTGGCCGCCGGCGACGCCCTGGCCGGGACCGCCGATGTCGCGACGGTGACCGCCGTGGCCGAGCGGCTGAAGGCCGACGTCCACGAGGTCACCGAAGGGCTCACGGCATCGGTCGGGATCGGCTCGTCGAAGCTGATCGCCAAGATCGCCAGCGACCTGCGCAAGCCCGACGGCCTGGTGGTCGTCGCACCGGGCACCGAGCGCGACCTCCTGCGGCCGATGCCGATCACCACCATCCCCGGCGTCGGACCCGCGACGGCGGAGCGGCTGCGTCGGCTCGGGGTCCACACCGTGGCCGACGCCGAGCGGATGGCGGTCGACGAGCTGGTCGCCCTGCTGGGCCGGGCGCACGGCGAGGGCTTGTACCGCCTGGTGCGCGCCGACGACGACCGACCGGTGGTCGCGGAGCGGGAGGCGAAGTCGATCAGCGTCGAGGACACCTTCGACAGCGACGTCGTCGAGCAACGGATGGTCGACGCGCTGGTGGAGCGCCAGGCGACGAAGGTGGTCGGCCGACTGCGGGCGGCCGGGTTGGCCGGGCGCACGGTCACGGTCAAGGTCCGGCTGCACGACTTCAGCACCCTGAGCCGCTCGACCACCCTCCCGGCGCCCACCGACGACGTCCGGACGGTCGTCGCGCTCGCGCGCACCCTGGTCCACGAGGTCGACACCGCCGGCGGCGTACGACTGCTCGGCGTCGGCATCTCCGGGCTCGCCGACTGGATCCAGGAGGACCTGTTCGGCGCGCTGGGCGCGACCGGCGACCCCGGGACCGGGTCCGCCGACCCCGCCGTCGACGCCCCGGCCGACGGCGACCCGGCAGCCGCCCCGACCACGGAGGACGCGGCCGACATCGAGGCGTTCACCGTCGCCCGGCCGTGGCCGCCGGGGGCCGACGTCCACCACGTCGACCACGGCGACGGCTGGGTGTGGGGCGCGGGGCTGGGCCGGGTGACCGTCCGGTTCGAGACCCGGCGCACCGGCCCCGGCCCGGTGCGCACCTTCGCCTCCGACGACCCGGGCCTGAGCCGCGGGCACCGGGCGGAGGGCGGGGCGTCGGACCCGCCTCCCGCGTCCGGGTAGCCTCCGCACCCATGGCCTCCCCCACGCCCGAGTCGGGCCTGCCCGCGACCGCCCCGCCCGTGGCGCCCCGCCGCCCGTACGAGCGGGTCTTCCACGGCGACGTCGTGCTCGACGAGTACGAGTGGCTGCGGGACAAGGAGGACCCGGAGACCCTGACCTACCTCGAGGCGGAGAACGCCTGGACCGAGGCGCGCACCGCGCACCTGGCCGACCTGCGCCAGCGGCTCTTCGAGGAGATCCGGTCGCACACCCAGGAGACCGACCTCAGTGTCCCGACCCGGGTCGGGGCGTACTGGTACTACGGACGCTCGGTCGAGGGCAAGGAGTACGGCATCAGCTGTCGTTGCCCGGTCGACTCCCCCGACGACTGGACGCCGCCGCAGCTGGACGCGGCCACCGAGGTGCCCGGCGAGGAGGTGCTGCTGGACTCCAACGAGCTGGCCGAGGGCCACGCGTTCTTCTCCCTCGGCGGGGCGAGCGTCAGCCCCGACGGCACCCTGCTGGCCTACGCCGTCGACGTCGTCGGCGACGAGCGCTACACCGTACGCATCAAGGACCTGCGCACCGGCGAGCTCCTGCCCGACGAGATCACCGGGGTGCTCGGCGGGGCGACCTGGGACGCCGCGGGCACCACGCTCTTCTATGCCACCGTCGACGAGGCGTGGCGCCCCGACAAGATCTGGCGCCACCGCGTCGGCACCCCGGTCGCCGACGACGTGGTCGTCCACCACGAGACCGACGAGCGGTTCTGGACCAGCGTCGGGCGCACCCGGTCCGACAGGTTCCTCGTGATCTCGTCGGGATCCAAGACCACCACCGAGTTCCGCGTCCTCGAGGCCGACGACCCGACCGGCGAGTTCCGCGTCGTCACCCCGCGCCGCCACGGGGTGGAGTACGGCATCGAGCACGCGGTCATCGGCGGGCGCGACGTCTTCTGCGTCCTGCACAACGACGGGGCACTCGACTTCGAGCTGGCCACGATGCCGGTCGACGCGACCTCGCACGAGGACTGGACGCCGCTCATCGCGCACGTTCCGGGCGTACGCCTCGAGGACGTCGACGCCTTCGCCGGTCACCTCGTGGTGTCCCAGCGCAGCGAGGGCCTCACCCGGCTCCGGGTCCTCCCGCTGGGCCCCGACGGGGTCCTCGACGACTACCTCATCGAGTTCGACGAGGCGGTCTACACCGTCGGGGTCGGCGCGAACCCCGAGTTCGACCAGCCGCTGGTGCGCATCGGCTACACCTCGATGGTCACTCCCCCGACGGTGTCGGACTACCACGTCGCCGAGCGGACGCTGGAGGTGCGCAAGCAGACGCCGGTGCTGGGCGGGTTCGACCCGGCGGCGTACGAGCAGCACCGGGAGTGGGCCACCGCGGCGGACGGCACCCGGATCCCGATCTCGATCGTCCGCCGGCGCGACGTCCCGCGGTCGGCCCCGGCTCCCCTGTTGCTCTACGGCTACGGGTCCTACGAGACCTCGATGGATCCATGGTTCTCCATCGCCCGCCTCTCGCTGCTCGACCGCGGCGTCGGCTTCGCCATCGCCCACGTCCGCGGTGGCGGGGAGATGGGCCGGCAGTGGTACGAGGATGGCAAGCTGCTGCGCAAGAAGAACACGTTCACCGACTTCGTCGCCTGCGCCGAGCACCTGTGCGCGACGGGCTGGACCTCGCCGGACCGGCTCGTGGCCGAGGGCGGCAGCGCCGGCGGGCTGCTGATGGGGGCGGTCGCCAACCTCGCCCCGGAGCAGTTCGCCGGGATCATCGCGACCGTGCCGTTCGTCGACGCGCTCACCACCATCCTCGACCCGTCCCTGCCGCTGACCGTGATCGAGTGGGAGGAGTGGGGCAACCCGGTCGAGGACCCGGAGGTCTACGCCTACATGCGCGGCTACTCCCCGTACGAGAACATCGCCGCTCGCCGCTACCCGCCGATCCTGGCCGAGACCTCGCTGCACGACACCCGGGTCTTCTACGTCGAGGCGGCCAAGTGGGTCGCCCGGTTGCGGGCGGTCACCCCGGACCACGACGACATCCTGCTCAAGACCGAGATGTCCGCCGGCCACGGTGGGGTGAGCGGTCGCTACCAGGCCTGGCACGACCGCGCCTTCTCCTACGCGTGGGCGCTGGAGCGGATGGGTGCGGCGGAGGTCACGCCGGCCTCCTAAAGGAGCGCTGCCCGCTTCCTGATATTCGGCTGAGATTCGCGTGAGATTCGCGCGCTCCGGCAACTTCTGGTCCCGCCGGTTCGTCGTTACAGGCGTACGACAGTGACCGGGATCCCGCCACCGCGGGAATCCCTCGGGCTCCTGTCGGGTTGGGATGAGTACGGGAGTCGACCGACGGGTACGACCCCCGCAACGAAGGGAGCGCACGTGTCTACTAGCCGCACACAGGCCCGGGACCAGGGCATCGACGGTCGCGACAGCGTCGGGCTGTATCTCGACGAGATCGCGCGTACGCCCCTGCTCGACGCCAGCACCGAGGTCGAGCTCGCCAAGACCATCGAGGCCGGTCTCTTCGCCGAGCACCTACTCGCCACCGGACGCGTCGGTCGCCGCAAGGGCGGCGCGCCGAAGTACGCGACCCAGGAGGAGCTGGAGTGGCTGGCCGAGGAGGGTCGCCGCGCCGTGCAGCAGTTCATCAACGCCAACCTGCGCCTCGTCGTCTCCATCGCCCGCAAGTACGGCCGCAGCCAGATGCCGATGCTGGACCTCGTCCAGGAGGGCAACACCGGCCTGATCCGCGCCGTGGAGAAGTTCGACTACGCCAAGGGCTTCAAGTTCTCGACGTACGCGACCTGGTGGGTCCGCCAGGCGATCACCCGCGGCATCGCCCAGCAGGCCCGCGTCGTGCGGCTCCCCGTCCACGTCGTCGAGGAGCTCAACCAGGTCGGCAGTGCCCGCCGCACGCTCGAGCGTCAGCTCGGCCGCGCCCCGGAGCCGGAGGAGATCGCTGAGGAGCTCGGCATGTCCCTCGACCGAGTGCTCGACCTGATCTCGTGGGGCCGCGAGCACGTCAGCCTCGACACCCCGGTCGACGAGGACGGCGACACCTCGTTGGGCGACCTGATCGCCCAGGAGACCGCCCCCGGGCCCGACCTGACGGTGCTCGACACCGAGTCCCGCGACCGGCTCTCGACGCTGGTCGACCGGCTCGACGAGCGCGCCGCCGACATCATCCGGGCGCGGTACGGCCTGGTCGACGGGCGCCAGCACAAGCTCGCCGACATCGGAGTCAAGCACGGCATCAGCGCCGAGCGCGTCCGTCAGCTCGAGCGGGAGGCGCTGCAGAAGCTCCGCGAGCTGGCCGACCCCGACCTGGCCGCCTGAGTCTCAGCGGCCGGCCGTCGTCCGCAACTCCTCGAAGACCTCCGTCACCCGCTGGCGGAGGTCTTCGCGTGTCCCGGTGTTGTCGATCAGGTGCGTGGCGACCGCGCGGCGCTGCTCCCGGGTCGCCTGCGCCGCGATCCGGCCCTCGGCGTCCTCGCGGGTCCAGCCCCGGTCGCGCAGCATCCGCTCGATCTGCACCTCGGCCGGGACGTCGACGACGATGACCGCGTCGAACTCCCCCGCCCGGCCGGACTCGACCAGCAGCGGGATGTCGTGGACCACGATGGCGTCCGCCGGCGCGGCCGCCTCGGCCTCGGCGTACCGCTCGAACACCAGTGGGTGGACGATCTGCTCCAGCCGGCGACGCTTGGCCTCGTCGCCGAAGACGATCGCTCCCACCTTCGGACGGTCGAGATCCCCCTCGGGGGTCAACACCTCCGGCCCGAACGCCTCGACGACCGCAGCCAACCCGGGCGTCCCCCGCTCGACGACCTCGCGGGCGAGCACGTCGGCGTCGATCACCACCGCGCCGAGGTCGGCGAGCATCGCGGCGACCGTGCTCTTGCCCGACGCCACCCCTCCGGTCAGTCCCACGCGCATGCGCAGAACCTATCGGCCCGGCCGGGTCAGCCGACGGCGGCGTCCCGGAAGGTGCGTCGGTACTGCTGGGGGCTGACCCCGCGGTGGCGCTGGAACTGGTGGCGCAGGGTCGCGACGTTGGCCATGCCCACCCGGCGCGCGATCTGCTCGACCGACAGCGAGCTGCTCTCCAACAGCTCCTCCGCGGCACGCAGTCGCTGCGCGGTCACCCAGGCGTGCGGCGTGGTGCCGGTCTCGTCGCGGAACCGGCGGGCGAAGGTGCGCGGCGACAGGTGCGCCCGGCGCGCGAGCGCCTCCACCCCGAGGTCCTCGGCCAAGTGGTCGAGCGCCCAGGTGAGCAGCGGGCCGAGGGTGTCGGCGGCGCAGTCGACCACCGGGCGGGCGATGAACTGCGCCTGGCCCCCTTCGCGCTGGGGCGGGACGACCATCCGCCGGGCGATCGTGGCGGCCGTTGCGGCGCCGTACTCCTGACGCCAGATGTGCAGACAGGCGTCGATGCCCGCGGCGGTGCCGGCGCTGGTGACGACCTGGCCGGCGTCGACGTAGAGGACCTCCGGCACCACGCGGGCGGCGGGGAAGCGCCGGGCGAGGTCGGCGGTGTGCATCCAATGGGTCGTGCACTCCCGGTCGTCGAGCAGACCGGCTTCGCCGAGCACGAAGGCTCCCGAGCAGACCGACACCAGGCGCACGCCCCGGTCGTGCGCGGCTCGGAGTGCGTCCAGCACCGCACCCGACGTGGGCTGACCGACCGCGACCGCCGGGATGCCGATCAGGTCGGCGCTGCGCAGTCGCTCGAGACCGTGCTCGATGTCGAGGGCGAAGCCGGCCTGGCTGCGGACCGGCCCCGGGTTCTCGGCGCACACGGCGAAGTCGAGGGAGGGGACCCCCTCACGGTCGACGCCGAAGGCCTCGCAGAGCACGCCGAGCTCGAACGGGGCGACCCCGTCCAGCGCGATCACGGCGACGTTGCTCAGCACCGCCCCACTGTCGCACATCGCTGGCAGGAAATCGATGGACTACGGCATCCTTGCCACTGGTGGCAGAGTATTGATGGGAGAAGAATTCCTGCCATAGCGAGAGGAGTTCTGATGTTGGTGCTGTTGATCCTGATCGGCGTTGCGGTCCTTGCAGCGCTCGTCGCCCTGGATGTCTCCCTCGACGACCCGGCGGGCCTGGGTCGTCGCGAGCCCCCGCGCAGCCACCCGCGGGAGACGTTCGACCCGCTCCGTTCGCGGCTGATCTGACGCGATCGGGTCCGGGTGGGGCCCGCCGCGGCCGGGAACGACAGAAGGTCCGCCCCCAGCAGGGGGCGGACCTTCTGTGTGGGAACCGCGGGGCTCAGTTGCCGCCGGTCAGCTTCTCGCGCAGCGCCTGCAGCGCCTCGTCCGAGGCGAGGGAGCCGCCGGTGTCCGGGGCCTGGTCCTCGGTCGCGCCACCGCTGGAGTACGAGGTGGCCTCGCCGGCCTCGGCCTCGGCCTTGCGGGCCTCGGCCTGCTGCTTGACGTGGGCCTCCCAGCGGGCGTGCGCCTTGGCGTACTCCTCCTCCCAGGCCGCGCGCTGCTCCTCGAAGCCCTCGCGCCACTCGCCAGTCTCGGGGTCGAAGCCCTCGGGGTAGACGTAGTTGCCCTGCTCGTCGTAGGTCGCGGTCATGCCGTAGAGCGTCGGGTCGAACTCCTCGACGTCGGTGGCGACCACGGTCTCGTTGGCCTGCTTGAGCGACAGCGAGATCCGGCGACGCTCGAGGTCGATGTCGATGATCTTGACCATGACCTCGTCGTTGACCTGGACGACCTGCTCGGGGATCTCCACGTGCCGCTCGGCGAGCTCGGAGATGTGCACCAGGCCCTCGATGCCCTCCTCGACCCGGACGAACGAGCCGAAGGGCACCAGCTTGGTGACCTTGCCGGGCACGATCTGACCGATCTGGTGGGTGCGGGCGAAGTGCTGCCAGGGGTCCTCCTGGGTCGCCTTCAGCGACAGCGAGACCCGCTCGCGGTCCATGTCGACGTCGAGCACCTCGACGGTGACCTCGTCACCGACGTTGACGACCTCGCTCGGGTGGTCGATGTGCTTCCAGGACAGCTCGGAGACGTGGACCAGACCGTCGACGCCGCCGAGGTCGACGAACGCACCGAAGTTGACGATGGAGGAGACGACGCCCTTGCGGATCTGACCCTTCTGCAGCTGGGTCAGGAAGCCCTGACGGACCTCGGACTGGGTCTGCTCGAGCCACGCGCGGCGCGACAGGACGACGTTGTTGCGGTTCTTGTCGAGCTCGATGATCTTCGCCTCGAGCTCCTGGCCGACGTAGGGCTGCAGGTCGCGGACGCGCCGCATCTCCACCAGCGAGGCGGGCAGGAAGCCGCGCAGGCCGATGTCGAGGATGAGGCCGCCCTTGACGACCTCGATGACGGTGCCGGTGACGACGCCGTCCTCCTCCTTGACCTTCTCGATCGTGCCCCAGGCGCGCTCGTACTGGGCGCGCTTCTTGGACAGGATCAGGCGACCCTCCTTGTCCTCCTTCTGCAGGACCAGGGCCTCGACCTCATCACCGACCTCGACGACCTCGTTGGGGTCGACATCGTGCTTGATCGAGAGCTCCCGCGACGGGATCACACCCTCGGTCTTGTAGCCGATGTCGAGCAGGACCTCGTCGCGGTCGACCTTGACGATCGTGCCGGCGACGATGTCACCGTCGTTGAAGTACTTGATCGTCGCGTCGATAGCGGCGAGGAAGTCCTCCTCGGAGCCGATGTCGTTGACCGCGACCTGCGGGGCGTCCGGGAGAGTGGGAGTGCTCGTCATCTTGTGAATGGGTCCTCGAGGATGGATGGGGATCGTGCGGCACGTCAGGAGTCCTTTTCACCGGGGACCGGCCACATCGACCTCGGGCGCATGGAACGACACCGAACGGGACGCAGCGGATCTGGCGAGCGAGTGTCTGCTCGGTCCGAGACGCAGGCAGACTCCTGGCGCATCTTGAAGGCTATCGGGTCGCGAGGGACGGGGTCAAAGCGAGGCGGGCGCGCGCTCGTGCGCGCGGGCACCGGCCCCGTCGATCGCGGCCCGGCCTAGTCTGGCTCCCATGCCCGCGGTCCTCCCCGATCCCCACCCCGACCCGGCCACCACGCCCCTCGACCCGACGCGGCTGAGCCCGGAGGTCACCGCCCGCGTGAGCGGCCCGGCCCCCGGCGTCCATCCGCAGCGGCGGCCGGTCGCCGAGGACGAGACGGTCCGCGCCAACCGGGCCGACTGGGACGCCTACGCCGATGAGTACCAGGAGACCCACGGGCCGTTCCTGGGTGATGCCGGGTTCCTGTGGTCCCCCGAGGGCGTGCGGGAGGACGACCACCGCTTCCTCGGCGCCGTGCGCGGACGGACCGTGCTGGAGATCGGGTGCGGAGCGGCGCAGTGCTCGCGGTGGCTCACCGATCGCGGTGCGTACGCCGTCGGGCTCGACGTCTCCTGGCGCCAACTGCAGCACTCGCGGCGGATCGATGCCGAGCACGGGACGGCCGTGCCCGTGGTGTGCGGGTCGGGTGCGGGGCTGCCGTTCGCCGACCGGACCTTCGACACCGTGTTCTCCGCGTTCGGCGCGCTGCAGTTCGTCGCCGACGCGGCCGCCCTGACCCGCGACGTCGCCCGGGTGCTGCGCCCCGGCGGCCGGTTCGCGTTCTCCATCACCCACCCGACCCGGTGGATGTTCCACGACGACCCGGGTGAGGACGGCCTGGTGGTCGTCCAGTCCTACTTCGACCGGACGCCGTACGTCGAGGTCGACGACGCCGACGGTTCGACCCGCTACGTCGAGCACCACCGCACGCTCGGCGACTGGGTCGAGGTGCTCTCCGACGCCGGGTTCGCGTTGCGTCGGCTCGTCGAGCCGACCTGGCCCGAGGACCACGACCGCACCTGGGGAGGGTGGAGCCGCACCCGGGGTCTGCTCACCCCGGGGACGGCGATCCTGGTCGCCGACCTGGTCGACTGAACCCCGCTGCGCCGGCGGACGGGCCGTCAGGCCGCGTGCTCGCCGTCGCGACGCCGGCTGACGAGCAGCAGCGCGACGCCGGCGATCAGCAGGATGGGGCCGAGCACGAACCCGACCAGCGGCACCGTGCCGGTGACCAGGTCGAGCCGGGAGCCGTTGTCCTTGGCCTCCTCGGCGTTGTTCTTGACCTGCTCGTCGGTGAAGGCCAGCTCGAGGTCGAGGATCAGGTCGCCGTCGGGGAGCTTGCGGACCTCGTGCTGGGTCTGGCGGATGATCGCGCCGGTCCGCGGGTCGATCCACAGGGACTTATCCATGCTGTACCGACCGTCGACCCCCTCGACGACCTCGGCGGTCTCCTCGTCGATCAGCACGTGGAACTCGTAGGTCTCCAGACCCTCGATCCGCTCGGTGCCGACGTACTCGGCCGTGACCGCACGCTTGAGCATGTTGTCCCAGTAGAGGTAGTTCTTCTTCTCGGCGTTGAAAGGCCACTTGTTGACCAGCCCCTCGCGCTGCTCGTAATCGCCCTCGACGTAGTCGCTGCCGTCGATCGAGGCGCCGGTGTGCCGGTCGGTGACGAACACCTCGGTCGAGGCGGACACCAGCCGCGAGTCCGTGCCGGCCACGCAGTCGGGGACGTCGGGGTCGTCGGCCAGGACGGCGCAGGTGCTGCTGACGAAGACGATCCCGTCGTCGTCGGACCGCTCACTGTCGGCCTTGCTCTCGCTCGTCGCCTTGACCGTGATGTCCTCGACCTCGCCGGTCGCCGGGTTGAGCTTCTGCCCGCCGCCCTCGAGACGCGTCGTGGTGTCGGTGTCGAGCGGCGTCCGCTCGAGCTGCCCCGGCGCCCAGAACGCGGCGAGCACCGCAGCGACGAGCAGGAACGCACCGAGTCCGATGAGAACCCAGCTCACAATCTTCCGTACCACGGTCCCTCCCCAGGGCAAGAGTGAAGTCGCCAGACATTAGCAGGCACATGACGCGTGTCAGTGGAGTTTTGCGCAAACCCGCCGGACCGCGCGACCGGGCGCCCGCGGTGTGCGATAGTCCCCCGGTGTATCGACGGGTCCGAAGTCTTCTCAGCGATCCGGGGAACCGGGTCATCGCGGCGGCCGTGGTCATGATCGTCGCCCAGCTCGGCTTCCGGGCCTGGGCCGTCTACGGCAGCTGGTTCCAGCTCGACGACTTCACGTTCATGTCGCGCCTGGCCTCCCGGCCCATGGACTTCGACATGCTCGCGGTCGGCCACGCCGGGCATCTCATGCCGTTCGGGTTCGTGCTCAGCTGGGCGAACATGCAGGTGGACCCGCTGGCATGGGCCCTCCCGGCGACCGAGCTCCTGATCATGCAGGCCGTCGCCAGTGTCGGCGTCCTGGTGCTGCTCGTCAGCGCCTTCGGGCGTCGGCTCGGGATCCTGGTCCCGCTCGCGATCTACCTCTTCACCGTCCTCTCGCTCCCGGCGTTCGTCTGGTGGGCGGCGGGGGTCAACCAGATCCCGCTCCAGATCGCCATCGGCTGGGCCGGCTGGACCCACCTGAACTACCTGCGTACCCGGAGGACCGGGTGGCTGGTCGCCACCGTGGCGATCACGGTGGGTGCCCTCGGGTTCTATGAGAAGACCCTGCTGATCTACGCCTTCTTCGCCTTCCTCGCCCTGGCCTACTTCGCGACCGGTGACCTGCTGGCGCGCATGCGCCACATCATCCGCACCTACCGGGCCGGGGTCATCGCCCACTCGGTGGTCGTCGTTGCCTACGTGCCGTTCTATGTCGAGTACGGCCTCAACTTCGACCCCAACCGTGCCAATGCCGAGCCGCTGCTGCCGGTGTTCCTCAACGTGGTGGCGGTCGCGTACGGCACCGGCGTGGTCGGCGGTCCGCTGCAGTGGACGCACCCCTCGGAGATCTTCTCGCTCCCCGACCCCACCCAGTTGCTCAACCTGTTCGCGCTGGCCGTCGTCGGGGCGATCGTCTACGAGATCAGTCGTAGCCGCCTGCGGGCCAAGCGCGCGTGGATCCTGCCCGCGCTGTTCCTCGGTCCCAGCGTGCTCCTGCTCGCCGGCGGCCGCACCTCGTTCGTGGGACCCGACCTGGCGTTGGACTACCGCTATCAGACCGAGCTGGCGGCCATCACGGCCATCGCCCTGGGTCTGGCGCTGTTCCCGTTGCGCGGTGCGACCGAACAGGTCGAGGTCACCCGCACGAGCAGCTTCCTCGACCTGCCGGTGCGGGTCGGTGTCACCACCGCGGTCGTGGCGGCGCTCGGCATCTACTCCAGCACGACCTACGCGCTGCACTGGAACTCCGGCGACACGACGAAGCGGTACTTCGCCGCGCTCGAGTCGTCGCTGGCCGACGTCGACGAGCCGGTCCCCCTGGTGGACGCCGCGGTGCCCGAGGAGGTCGTCGGCGCGCTCACCTTCCCCTACAACCTGGCGAGCAACGCGCTGCACATGCACGCCGAGAAGACCCGCTACCCCTCGGCCAGCACCGACGAGCTGCGGATCGTCGCCCCGGATGGCGAGATCCGACCGGTGGTCATCGACCCGCTGCGTACGGGCGTCGGCGCCCAGACCGGGTGCCCCTACCCCGCCCGATTCGGGCGGGCCTCGGTCAAGCTCGACGCGCCCGTCTTCGGCACCGGTTGGTGGGTGCGCGTGTCGTACGCGGCCGACGGCGACAGCCCGCTCGCGGTGCGGGCCGGCGACGAGCGGCACGAGCCGGGCGCGGTGAAGGGCCTGCACAGCCTCTTCTTCGAAGCATCCGGGGAGTTCCAGACCATCGAGTTCTCCGGACTCGACCCGGACGTGACGTTCTGCATCACCGAGGCCGAGCTGGGCGTCCCGGTCCCCGCGGACGCCCCGGAGGAGTGATGACCGCCGCCCCCGCCGCAGTCCGCGACCGCCGGTTCCCGACGCTGAACGCCGTCCGCGCCATCGGGGCGCTGATGGTGTTGCTGACCCACGTCGCGTTCAACACCGGCCAGGTGGTGCGGGGGTCCTTCGGGGCGGTGCTCTCGCGCTTCGACTTCGGCGTCGCACTGTTCTTCGTGCTCTCGGGCTTCCTGCTGGCCCGACCGTTCCTCCTCGCCGTCGCGCGCGCCGAGCAGGGTCCGCGGGTCGCGCACTACCTGTGGAAGCGCGCACTGCGGATCCTGCCGCTCTACTGGGTGGTGGTCGCGGTCGCCCTCCTGATCGACCCGCAGAACCGCGACGCCACCGCCGGCGACTGGCTGCGCAACCTCACCTTCACCCAGATCTATGCCGAGGGGCTCCCCGCCAGCAGCCTCACCCACATGTGGAGCCTCGCCACCGAGGTCGCCTTCTACCTCCTGCTGCCCGTCCTCGTCCTGGTGCTGGCGGGCCGGCCGCGCGTCGGCAAGGAGCTCCCGCTGGGTCGCATCTACGCGATCCTGGGCGTGCTGTGCGTCCTCGGGGTCGTCTGGACGGCGCTCGTCGCCGCCTACAACGACACCGACATCCCGATGCACCAGTGGCTGCCGGGCTTCCTGCCGTGGTTCGGCGGCGGCATGCTCCTCGCCGCGGCCAGCGCCGATCAGCACTCGGGGCGGACGCCGCGCCGGTTCACGACCCTGCTCGAGGGGTGGGGGCGCGACCTGCCCGGCTGCTGGCTGCTCGCCGCGGCGCTGTTCGCGATCGCCTGCACCCCGGTCGCCGGACCGCGGACGCTCGACCCCGCGAGCCCCTGGGAGGCCGTGATCAAGAGCGTGTTGTACGCCGCGACCGCCCTCCTGCTGGTGCTCCCGCTGGTGTTCGGTCCCGAACGCAGCCCGGCGCGGGACGTCCTGGCTGCCCGCGTGCCGCACTTCCTGGGTGAGATCTCCTACGGGATCTTCGCGGTGCACATGTTCTTGTTGATCAACCTGATGTCGACCCTGGAGATCGCGGAGTTCACCGGCTACTTCACCTACGTGCTCGCGATGGTGCTGGTGCTGACGGTGGCGATCGCGACCGCCTCGTTCTACGGCTTCGAGAGTCGCTTCATGCGGTTGAAGAACGCCGGGCCGTTCCGGAGGAGGCCGGCGACCACCAGCGAGAGGGCCAGCGACAGCGACGCCTGGCCCAGCAGCTGACCCCAGCCGGTCAACCGGCCCTGGGTCGCGACCAGCGGAGCGGCGGCGAGCAGGACCACCGATGCCGCCACCACGGGCCACGCCCCGGTCGGACGGCGACCGACCACGGCGACGACCACGGCGCCGATGGCGACGCCCCACCACCCGCTCAGGAGCCCCAGCGCGCCCACGGCGACCGCGGCATCGGCGTACCCCACGCGCCCCGGGAGCAGTGCCGGCAGTCCCGATGTTGCGGACGCGAACCGCGGTCCCCGGCGCCGCCCGGTCAGCAGGAGGAGCACCAGGACGACACCGGCCAGGGCGGCCCCGGCGATCAGGCCGCCACGATAGGTGGCCTCGGGCGGATAGGTCAGCTCGACCGCGCCCTCGGAGCCGCTCGGGACTCGCCACGCCTGCTGCCACCCGTTGACCCGGATCGGTTCCAACACCCGGCCGTCGAGCCGGGCCCGCCAGCCGTCGTTGAAGTTCTGGGCGAGCACCAGCAGGGAGTCCTCCTCCGCGTCGACCTCGACCGCGGTCG
>JAJUGK010000011.1 GCA_029268205.1 Nocardioidaceae bacterium | reverse complement strand
GTGGCTGCGGTCGAGGCCGAGGGCCCGGGCCAGGCGCGCCGGGCCGCGCGCGAGGTCGCGGTCGCGGGCGCCGGGGCGCCGGGACCGCGCCAGCGCGAGACCCTCGACCACCTCGCCCGCGCGCAGCAGGACTCCGGCCCCGACCCCCTCGGGCGAGCACACGATGTTGGCGCAGTCGTGCATGCCGTAGATCCGGTAGACGTAGAGGTGGCCGGGCGGGCCGAACATCACCCGGTTGCGGTCGGTGCGCCCGCGATGGGCGTGCGAGCCGGGGTCCTCCGGCCCCTGGTAGGCCTCGACCTCCGTGAGCCGGATCGCCACCCGCCCCTCGACGGGATGCTCGTGCGCCACCAGCGAGCCGAGCAGCCGCGGAGCGGCCTCGGCGGCGTGGCCGTCGAGGACGGCCCAGTCCTCAGCCGAGCCAGCCACGGTGCTCGGCGAGGGCGGCACGCAGTTCGGCCAGCTGCTCGCGCACCCGGCCCGGTGCGGTGCCGCCGCGCGCGTCCCGGGAGGCCACCGAGCCCTCGACGGTGAGCACCGACCGTACGCCCGGCGTCAGCGACGGCGAGATCCCCGCGAGCTGGTCGTCGGTGAGCTCGTCGAGCTCGATCCCGAGCTCCTCGCAGCGGCGTACGCACTCCCCCGCCACCTCGTGGGCGACCCGGAACGGCACCCCCTCGCGGACCAGCCACTCGGCGACGTCGGTGGCCAGGGAGAACCCCTGCGGGGCGAGCGCCGCCATGCGTTCGGTGTCGAACTCCAACGTGGCCACCATCCCGGCGAAGGCGGGCAGCAGCACCTCGAGGGTGTCGACGGAGTCGAAGACCGGCTCCTTGTCCTCCTGGAGGTCGCGGTTGTAGGCCAACGGCAGCGCCTTGAGGGTGGCCAGCAGCCCGGTCAGGTTGCCGATGACCCGACCGGCCTTGCCGCGGGCGAGCTCGGCGATGTCGGGGTTCTTCTTCTGCGGCATGATGCTCGACCCGGTCGACCAGGAGTCGTGCAGCCGGACGAACCCGAACTCCTTGGTGGCCCAGAGGATGACCTCCTCGGCCAGGCGGCTCACGTCGACGCCGATCTGCGCCGCGACGAACGCGAACTCAGCGGCGAAGTCGCGCGCGGCCGTCCCGTCGATGGAGTTGGCGGCCGAGCCGGTGAAGCCCAGCTCCGCGGCCACCGCCTCCGGGTCCAGACCGAGGCTCGAACCGGCCAGTGCACCGGAGCCGTACGGCGAGTCGGCCGCGACCCGGGCGTCCCAGTCCCGCAGACGGGCGACGTCGCGCAGCAGTGGCCAGGCGTGGGCGAGCAGGTGGTGCGAGAGCAGCACGGGCTGGGCGTGCTGGAGGTGGGTACGCCCCGGCATGATCGCGCCGAGGTGCTGCTCGGCCCGGTCGCCGAGCACCTCGACCAGGTCGAGCACCATCGCCGCGATCGCGCGGGTGTGCTCGCGCAGGAAGACGCGCAGCTGGGTGGCGATCTGGTCGTTGCGGGACCGCCCGGCGCGCAACCGGCCGCCGAGCTCCGCACCGACCTCCTCGAGCAGCAGCCGCTCGAGCGCCCCGTGGACGTCCTCGTCGCCCGGGTCGGGCGCGACGGTGCCCGCCGCGACCCGCTCCCGGAGCCGGTCGAGACCGGCGACCAGCGCGTCGCGGTCCTCGGTCGTCAACAGCCCCGCGGCGTGCAGGACCGCGGCGTGCGCCTTGGACGCCTGGAGGTCGTAGGGCGCCAACCGCCAGTCGAAGTGGGTCGAGCGCGACAGCGCCTCGAGCTCCGGCGAGGGGCCGCTGGCGAACCGGCCGCCCCACAGGGAGCCGGTGTTGGTGGCTTCGGATTTGGTCATCAGTCGGTCCCGAACTCCATCGCGGCGTGGTCGAGCGCCTCCTCGGACTCGTGCTCGGCGGCGGCCGCCGGGTTGGCCTCGATCGCCGCGGCACCGCCGGCCCGGATCTCGCCGATCAGCGGCCCCTGGTTGACCAGGACGGTGCCCTCGTCGAGGGGCTGGCCGGCGTACTGCTCGAGCTTGTCGCGCGAGTCGGCGATGTCGAGGTTGCGCATGGTCAGCTGGCCGATCCGGTCGGTGGGGCCGAACGCGGCGTTCTCGGTGCGCTCCATCGACAGCTTGTCGGGGTGGTAGGAGAACGCCGGGCCGCGGGTATCGAGGATCGTGTAGTCCTCGCCGCGGCGCAGCCGCAGGGTCACCTCGCCGGTGACCAGCGAGGCGATCCAGCGCTGGATGGACTCGCGCAGCATGAGTGCCTGCGGGTCGAGCCAGCGGCCCTCGTAGAGGAGCCGGCCGAGGCGGCGTCCCTCGGCGTGGTAGTTGGCGATGGTGTCCTCGTTGTGGATGGCGTTGAGCAGCCGCTCGTAGGCGATCCACAGCAGCCCCATCGCGGGCGCCTCGTAGATCCCGCGCGACTTGGCCTCGATGATGCGGTTCTCGATCTGGTCGGACATGCCCAGGCCGTGCCGACCGCCGATGGCATTGGCCTCGTGGACCAGCGCGACGGGGTCGTCGTAGTCGATGCCGTTGATGGAGACGGGCCGACCGGCACGGAAGCCGATGGTGACGTCCTCGGTGTCGATCGTCACCGCCGGATCCCAGAACTTCACGCCCATGATCGGCTCGACGGTCTCCAGCGAGACGTCGAGGTGCTCGAGCGTCTTGGCCTCGTGGGTGGCGCCCCAGATGTTGGCGTCGGTGGAGTAGGCCTTCTCCTCGGAGTCGCGGTAGGGCAGGTCGCGCTCGGTGAGCCACTGGCTCATCTCGGCCCGCCCGCCGAGCTCGTGGACGAACTCGGCGTCGAGCCAGGGCTTGTAGATCCGCAGGTTGGGGTTGGCGAGCAGCCCGTAGCGGTAGAAGCGCTCGATGTCGTTGCCCTTGAACGTCGACCCGTCACCCCAGATGTCGACGCCGTCCTCGTGCATGGCGCGCACCAGCAGGGAGCCGGTGACGGCGCGGCCGAGCGGTGTGGTGTTGAAGTAGGCCCGCCCACCGGAGCGGATGTGGAAGGCTCCGCACGCGAGAGCCGCGAGCCCCTCCTCCACGAGCTCGCTCTTGCAGTCGACCAGGCGTGACAGCTCGGCGCCGTACTGCAGCGCCCGGCCCGGGACGCCCTCGATGTCGGGCTCGTCGTACTGGCCGATGTCGGCGGTGTAGGTGCACGGCACCGCCCCCTTCTCGCGCATCCAGGCGACGGCGACGGACGTGTCGAGTCCGCCGGAGAAGGCGATGCCGACGCGCTCGCCGACGGGGAGGGAGGTCAGGACCTTGCTCACGGGAGTTCCTTCGGGGTTCGTCCGGCCGGGGCCGGAGGGGAGGTCTGTCAGTCGGGGGTGCCGGCCGTGCCGTCGGCCATCGAGGTGAAGCGGCGGGCGAGCGCCTCGCCGCCCGTGGGGTCGCGGCCGATCACAAGCACGGTGTCGTCGCCCGCGATGGTGCCGAGCACCTCGGGCAGCTCGGCGTGGTCGAAGGCGGAGGCGAGGTACTGCGCCGCCCCCGGCGGGGTGCGCAGGACGACCAGGTTGGCCGACGCATCCGCCGACACCAGCAGCTCGCCGCAGAGCCGGGCGAGCCGTTCCTGCGCGGCGCGGCTGGTGCCCGCCACCACGGGCGTACGGTCGCCGCCCTCGGCGGGGACGGCGTACACGAGCGCACCCGAGGGCACCCGCACCTTCACCGCGTCGAGCTCCACCAGGTCGCGCGAGAGCGTCGCCTGGGTGACCTGGACGCCGTGACGGGCCAGCAACGCGGCGAGCTCGGCCTGGGAGCGCACGGGGTGGGTGGAGAGCAGCTCGACGATCCGCTGCTGGCGCGCGCTCTTGGTCATCGGGGTGATCGCGGTCTCGCTCATGCTCCCTCCCCCGTCGCGGCCGCGTCGGCGGCGTGCGCGAGCAGCCACGCGAGCACGGCCTTCTGGACGTGTCGGCGGTTCTCGGCCTGGTCCCAGATGACGCTGCGGGGCCCGTCGAGGACCTCAGCGGTGACCTCCTTGCCGCGGTAGGCCGGCAGGCAGTGCAGCACGATCGCGTCGGGATCAGCGTGGTCGAGCAGCGCCCGGTCCAGCTGGTAGGGGCGGAAGATCCGCTCCCGCTCGGCCGCCTCGGCCTCGGCGCCCCTCGACACCCAGGTGTCGGTGGCGACCGCGTCGGCGCCGGCGACCGCCGCCGCCGGGTCGGTGTGGATCTCGACCGAGCCGCCGGTCGAGCGCGCGATCTCCGTCGCGCGCGCCACGACCGCGGCGTCGGGCGCGTACGCGGCGGGTGCCCCGACGCGGACGTGCATGCCGGCCAGGGCCCCTGCCAGCACGTAGGAGTGGCCCATGTTGCACGCGGCGTCGCCGACGAAGGCGAAGGTCCGACCCGCGACGGGGCCGAGCCGTTCGGTCATCGTCAACAGGTCGGCCAGCGTCTGGCACGGGTGGAACTGGTCGGTCAGCGAGTTCACCACCGGGACACCGGCATGGGCGGCCATCGCGTCGATGCGCGACTGGTCACCGGTGCGCCACACGATCGCGGCGGCCTGCCGACCCAGCACCCGGGCGGTGTCCTCGACCGACTCGCGGGTGCCGATCTGGGCGAGCTTGCCGTCGACCATCATCGGGTAGCCGCCAAGCTCGGCGATGCCCGCCGCGAAGGACGCCTGGGTCCGCAGGGTCGGCTTGTCGGAGATCACCGCGACGGTGCGCGGACCCTCCAGCGGGCGCACCGCGAACGGATGCTGCTTCATCTTCGCGGCCAGGGCGAGCACGTCGGCCTGCTCGGCGGGCGAGAGGTCGTCGTCGCGGAGGAAGTGCCGCAGGGTGGGGGTGGTCATGGACTCCCCCCGCCCCAGGCGCTGTCGAGGATGCCGGACCAGGCCGCGGCCAGCGCGTCGACGTCGGCGTCGGTAAGCACCAGCGGGGGGACGAACCGCATCCGATCCGGCCCCGTGGCGTTGAGGATGAAGCCGGCGTCCTGGCCGGCCACGACCGCCTCGGCCGCCACCTCCGCCGCGAGGGTCAGCCCGACCATCAGGCCGGCGCCGCGGACCTCGGTGACCCGGTCGTCGGCGGCCAGCGCCCCGCGCAGCCGCTCGCCCGTCGTCACGCTGCGCTCGAGCAGTCCGTCGCCCTCGACGGTGTCGAGGACGGCGAGGGCGGCCGCCGCGGCCAGCGGGTTGCCGCCGAAGGTGGTGCCGTGGTTGCCGGGGTCGAAGAGCTTGCCGGCCCCGCCGGTGGCGATGCAGGCGCCGATCGGGACCCCGCCGGCCAGGCCCTTGGCCAGGGTGACGATGTCGGGGACCACCTCCCCCGCGACCAGCGCGGGGTTCTGGTGGGCGAACCAGGTGCCGGTGCGACCGATGCCGGTCTGCACCTCGTCGAGCCAGAGCAGCGCACCGGCCGCGTGGGTGATCTGCCGGGCCCGGAGCAGGTAGTCGGCCGGGGGAACGACGACGCCGGCCTCACCCTGGACCGGCTCCAACAGGACGGCGGCGACGGACTGGTCGACGGCGGCGGCGAGGGCGTCGGCGTCGCCGTACGGGACGAAGACGACCTCGCCGGGCAGCGGCGCGAACGGGGTGCGGTAGGCCTCCTTCGAGGTCAGCGCGAGCGCGCCCATGGTGCGCCCGTGGAACCCGCCCTCGGCCACGACGACCCGGGTACGACCGGTGCGCCGGGTGAGCTTGAAGGCCGCCTCGTTGGCCTCGGTGCCGGAGTTGGCGAAGAAGACCCGACCCTCGCTGCCGAGCAGCCCCAGGAGCCGCTCGGCCAGGGTGACCTGGGGCGGGGTGGCGAAGAAGTTCGAGACGTGGACCAACCGCCCCGCCTGCTCGCTGACCGCGCGGACGAGGGCGGGGTGGGCGTGACCCAGGGTGTTGACGGCGATGCCGCCCAGGAGGTCGAGGTACTCCTTGCCGTCGGCGTCGACGACGCGGGCGCCGTGCCCGCTGACGAGGGTCGTCTTGGGCGGACCGAAGGCGTTCATCAGGGCGTCGGCGTAGCGCGCGCCCCACCCGGTGGTGGTGCCGGTCGGGTCGACGGACGGGGACTCGGGGCCGCTCACGCGTCCTCCTTGGGCTTCGGGGGCACCTTGGCCGTGCGGATCTTGGTGGGGACGTCGGGCAGCACCTGGGTGCCCACGCCCTCGTCGGTGAAGATCTCGAGCAGCACGGCGTGCGGCTCGCGGCCGTCCACGACGGTGGCCTTCGGGACGCCGCCCTCGACCGCGGCCATGCAGGCGCGCATCTTGGGGACCATCCCGCTGGCGAGCCCGGGCATCAGCTCGCCCAGGGCCTCGGGGCTGATCTCGCCGATCAGGTCGGGGCTGTGCGGCCAGTCGCGGTAGAGCCCCTCGACGTCGGTGAGCACGAGGAGCTTCGCGGCGTTGAGCGCGACGGCGAGGGCGGCCGCGGCCGTGTCGGCGTTGACGTTGTGGACCTGGCCCTCCTCGTCGGGCGCCACGCTGGAGATCACCGGGACCCGGCCGGCGTCGAGCAGGTCGAGCACCGCCTCCGGGCGCACCTGGTCGACCTCGCCGACCAGTCCGAGGTCGACCTCCTCCCCGTCGACGACGGTGGTGGCGGGGACGGCGGTGAACAGTCCGGCGTCCTCGCCCGACAGCCCGACCGCGATCGGTCCGTGGCTGTTGACCAGGCCGACCAGCTCGCGCTGCACCTGGCCGACGAGCACCATCCGCACGACGTCCATCGCCTCGGGCGTCGTGACGCGCAGTCCGCCCCGGAACTCCGAGCGGATGTCGAGTCGGTCGAGCATCTGCGAGATCTGCGGCCCCCCGCCGTGGACGACGACCGGCTTGAACCCGGCGTACCGCAGGAAGGCGATGTCCTCGGCGAAGGCGACCTTGAGGCTCTCGTCGGTCATCGCGTTGCCGCCGTACTTGATGACGATGATCTTGCCGTGGTACTCCATCAGCCACGGCAGCGCCGCGGCGAGGGTCGCGGCCTTGGCCGGGTCGGGGGGCGGCTTCGGGGTCGGGGTCACTGCTTCCTCGCTCATGAGCTGTAGGCGCTGTTCTCGTGCACGTAGGCGTGGGTCAGGTCGTTGGTCCAGATCGTGGCGCGGGCGTCGCCGGCCTTGAGGTCGATCGTCACCGTCACCTCGCGCCCCTCGAAGCGCACCTTGTCGGGCGGCTCGTGGGGGGCGGAGCCGCGGCAGACCCAGACACCGTTCATAGCCACGTCGAGGTCGGCGGGGTCGAAGGCCGCGGCGGTGGTGCCGAGCGAGGCCAGCACCCGGCCCCAGTTGGGGTCCTCGCCGAAGATCGCGGCCTTGAAGAGGTTGCTGCGCGCCACCGACCGGGCGGCTTCGAGGGCGTCGTCCTCCGAGGCCGCGTTGAGCACGGTGATTGCGATCTCGTGGTCGGCGCCCTCGGCGTCGGCCAGCAGCTGCATCGCGAGGTCGGTGCACGCGCGGGTCAGCGCCTCGGTGAAGTCGGCCGACGACGGGGTGATGCCCGAGGCACCGCTGGCCAGCAGCGTGACCGTGTCGTTGGTCGACATGCACCCGTCGGAGTCGAGCCGGTCGAAGCTGACCCGGGTCGCCGCGCGGAGCGCGGTGTCGCAGTCCTCGGGCGAGACGACGGCGTCGGTGGTGAGCACGACGAGCATGGTCGCCAGCTGCGGGGCGAGCATCCCGGCGCCCTTGGCCATCCCACCGATGCTCCAGCCCGGCCCCTCGACCAGCACCTGCTTGCTCACCGAGTCGGTGGTCATGATCGCCTCGGCCGCAGCCGTGCCCGCGGCCGGATCGTCGGCGAGGTCGGCCGTGACGACGTCGACCCCGTCGAGCAGCTGCTGCCGGTCGTTGGTCAGGCCGATCAGGCCGGTCGAGCAGACCACGACGTCGATGGCGCCGAACCCGAGACGCTCGGCGACGCGCTCGGCGACGGCGTGCGTCGTGGCGAACCCCTCGGCGCCGGTGTAGCAGTTGGCGCCACCGGAGTTGAGGATGACCGCCCGGACGGTCCCGTCCTTGACGACCTCCTCGCTCCACAGCACGGGGTTGGCCTTGCAACGGTTGGTGGTGAAGACCGACGCGGAGGCGTACGACGGGCCGTCGTTCACGACCAGGGCGACGTCGGACGCCCCGGAGCTCTTCAGACCGGCAGCGGTCGCGGCGGCGCGGAAGCCGGCGGGGGCGGTGATGCTCACGGGGCGAGTCCGATCGTGGTCAGGCCGGTGGTCTCCGGCAGTCCGAGGGCGAGGTTCATGCACTGCACGGCGGCACCTCCGGTGCCCTTGGCGAGGTTGTCGACCACCGCGACGACGACCAGCCGGCCGGCATCGGGGTCGACGGTGACCTGCAGGTGGACCGCGTTGGAGCCGAGGACGGCCTTCGTCGTGGGCCACTGGCCCTCGGGCAGCAGGTGCAGGAAGGGCTCGTCGGCGTAGGCCTGCTCGTAGGTCGCGCGCGCCGTCGCGGCGCTCATGCCCGCGTCGACCAGCGGCGCCGACGCCGTGGCGAGGATGCCGCGGGGCATCGGGACGAGCATCGGCGTGAAGGAGACCCGCACCTCCGCCTCGGTGAGCAGGGAGAGGTTCTGGACGATCTCCGGGGAGTGCCGGTGGACCCCGCCGACGCCGTACGCGCTGGCGCTGCCCATCACCTCGGAGCCGAGCAGGTGCGGCTTGGCCGCCTTGCCGGCACCCGAGGTGCCGGACGCCGCGACCACGACGAGGGCAGCGGGGTCGACCAGACCCGCCATCACCGCCGGCGCCAGGGCGAGCGTGGAGACGGTCGGGTAGCACCCGGGCACCGCCACCCGCTTGGCACCGCTAAGCGCGGCGCGCTGCCCGGCCAGCTCGGGCAGGCCGTAGGGCCAGGACCCGGCGTGCTCGCCGCCGTAGAACCGCTCCCAGGTGGCCGCGTCGGTGAGCCGGAAGTCCGCCCCGCAGTCGATGACGACGACGTCGTCACCCAGCTGCTGGGCGATCGGACCGGACTGCCCGTGCGGCAGACCGAGGAACACCACGTCGTGCCCGGCGAGGGTCTCGGCCGTGGTCGGCTCGAGCACCCGGTCGGCGAGCGGCACGAGGTGCGGTTGGAGCTGTCCGAGCGGGGTGCCGGCGTTCGAGCCGCCGGTCAGCGCCCCGATCTCCACCTCGGGATGGCCGAGGAGGAGGCGGAGCACCTCTCCCCCGGCGTAGCCACTGGCTCCGGCGACGGCGACTGAGATCATGACGCATGACTATACACCCATGCGCATACATGCTCACATCGGGGCCGGTCCGTCGGCTCAGGAGCGCTGGTGGGCCCCGTACAGCTCGGCCGCCCGGGCCACCGCCGCGTCCCGCGCAGCCGCCGCCTCCTCGTCGGTCAACGTGCGGTCGGGCGCGCGCAGCCGCAGCGCGAAGGCCAGGCTCCGGTGTCCCTCGGCGACCTGTTCGCCGGCGTAGACGTCGAAGAGCCGCACGGACTCGAGCAGGTCGCCGGCACCGTCGCGCAGCGCCCGCTCCACCGCCGCCGCCGGCACCTCGGCCGGGACCACGAGGGCGACGTCCTCCTTCGCCACCGGGTAGGACGACAGGCTCGGACCGACGACCACCTCGGGCGCGGCCGCGAGCAGCGCGTCGAGGTCGACCTCCACCACAGCCGTACGGCGGGGCAGATCCAGCGCCGCGCAGACCCGCGGGTGCAGCTCGCCCGCGTGGCCGAGCACCGTGTCACCGACGCGCAGCTCGGCGCAGCGTCCCGGGTGCCAGGGCGCCACCTGTGCCGCGGCGACCTCGAGCTCGACGTGCAGGTCGTCGGCGAGCCGGCGGACCACGTCGATGGCGTCCGCCCAGTCGGCATCGCGGCCCGGGCCGTACCACCCCGGCTGCTCCCGCGGACCGGCGAGCACGACCGCGAGGTGCTGGGGCTGGCGCGGCAGCGCGGCCTCGAGCGTGGCGAGCTCGGCCGGCGTCGGCCGGTCGTCGACCCCGTAGATCGGCGCCTCGAGCCCGTCCTCCGGTGCGAAGGCGACCGTCGCGGTCTCGAAGATCGCCACTCCATCGGCGCCCCGCCCGACGTTGCGAGCCGCGGCACGCAGGATCCCGGGCAGCAGGGTCGCGGTGTAGCCGGGCTGCTCGGTCGAGAGCGGGTTGGCCAGCGGCACCCACCGGCGCCGCGGGTCGTCCGGCGCGATCTCGAGGGCATCGAGGTCGCCGTCGCCGACGAACGGCATGCTGACGACCTCCACCAGGCCCGCACCGGCGAGGAGGCGTCCGACGCGACGGCGCAGCTGCTGCGGACGCGTCAGGCCACGACCGCCCACGGGCCGCGGGAGCACCGCCGGCACCCGGTCGTACCCGACCAGGCGGGCGACCTCCTCGACCAGGTCGAACGGGTCGGTGAGGTCGGGACGCCACAGCGGGACCGTCGCGACCAGGTCGGCACCGTCGCGCTCGACCAGGCAACCGACCGCCTCGAGGTGCGCGACGGTGGTGGCCTCGTCGATCGCCATCCCGGTGACCCGGGCCGGCAGGTCGGCGGCCATCCGCACCACGCGACGGGCCGGGGGCGCGCCGACGACGGTCGTCCCGGGGGCCGCGGTGCCGCCGCCGTGGGCGGTGAGGAGCTCGACGACGCGATCGGCCGCGGCCTCGCAGGTCGCCGGGTCGGCGCCGCGCTCGTTGCGCTTGCCGGCCTCGGAGGTGATCCGGTGCCGCCGGCCGGTGCGGAACATCGAGACCGGGTCCCAGTGGGCGGCCTCGACCAGCACTCGGGTGGTGGTCGATGACATCTCGGTGGTCTCCCCGCCCATGACGCCGCCGAGACCGATCGGCCCGGAGTCGTCGGTGACGAGCAGATCCTCGGCCGACAGCACGCGCTCGGTGCCGTCGAGCGTGGTCAGCCGCTCCCCCTCCTCGGCGCGACGGATCCGCAGGGCCCCGCGGACCTTGTCGGCGTCGTAGCCGTGGATCGGCCTCCCGGTCTCGAGCATCACGTAGTTGGTGACGTCGACGGCCAGCGAGATCGGACGCATCCCCGCCTGGACGATCCGGCGGGCCATCCAGTCGGGCGTGGGCGCGGTCGGGTCGAAGCCCTCGACGAGCCGCGCGACGAACACCGGACAGCCCTCGGGGTCGTCGACCACGACCGGGTGACCGGCGTCGTCGGCGGGCGGGACCGGACGGTCGACGGGATCGGTGAAGCCCACGCCGAAGGCGGTCGCGGCCTCACGCGCCACCCCCCGCAACGACAGCGCGTAGGCGCGGTCGGGGTTGATCTCCATCTCGATGACGTCCTCGCGCAGACCGAGGACGTCGAAGGCGTCGTCGCCCGGCTCCCCGGCGTCGGCGGGGAGCACGATGATCCCGTCGTGATCCTCACCCAGGCCGAGCTCCCGCGCCGAGCAGATCATCCCGGCCGAGATGTGGCCGTAGGTCTTGCGCGCGGAGATGGCGAAGCCGCCCGGCAGCACGCCCCCGGGCAGGACGACCACCACGAGGTCGCCGACCTCGAAGTTGTGCGCACCGCAGACGATGCCCACCCCCTGATCAGCCTCCCCGGTGCCGTTGGCTGCATTCAGATCGGGGCCGACGTCGACGGTGCACCAGTTGATCGTCTTGCCGTTCTTCTGCAGCTCCGGCTCCTTCGTCAGCACCCGGCCGACGACGAGCGGGCCGGTGATGTCGGCGCCGCCGACCTCGAGCGCCTCGAGCTTGAGACCGAGCGCCGTTAGACGGCGGGCGATCTCCTCGCTCGTCGCCTCGGCGGGCAGGTCGGCGTACTCACGGATCCAGCTGACCGGCGCGCGCATCTAGAGGTCACTCCCGAAGGTCGTGGCGAACCGCTGGTCGCCCTCGAACATGTACCGCAGGTCCTCGATGCCGTGGCGGAACATGAGCGTGCGGTCGATGCCCATGCCGAAGGCGAAGCCGGTGAACCGGTCCGCGTCCACGCCGCAGGCGCGCAGCACCCGCGGATTGACCACGCCGCAGCCGCCCCACTCGATCCAGCCCTCGCCTCGGCAGGTGCGGCAGGTGGTGCCGTCCTCGTCGCCACCCGCCCCACGGCAGACGAAGCAGACGAGATCGACCTCGGCGCTGGGCTCGGTGAAGGGGAAGTACGACGGCCGGAACCGGGTGGTGATCCCCTCGCCGAACATCCGGGCGGCGAAGTGGTCGAGGGTGCCCTTGAGGTGGGCCATGGTGATGCCCTCGTCGATCGCCAGCCCCTCGACCTGGTGGAACATCGGCGAGTGGGTCGCGTCGTACTCGTCGGTGCGGAAGACCCGCCCGGGGCAGACGACGTAGAAGGGTGGCTCCCGGGTCAGCATCGTGCGTGCCTGCACCGGCGAGGTGTGGGTGCGCAGCACGACGTGGTTGTCGGCCGGCTCGGTCCAGAAGGTGTCCTGCATCGTGCGCGCCGGGTGGTCGGGGCCGAGGTTGAGGGCGTCGAAGTTCAGCCACTCGGCCTCGACCACGGGACCCTCGGCGACCTCCCACCCCATCGCGACGAAGACGTCGGCGATCTTCTCCGCGCCCGTGGTGAGGGGGTGGCGCGCCCCGCGCCGGGACCGGGCCGTGGGCAGGGTGACGTCGACCGTCTCCTCCACGAGCATCCGGGCCTCGTGCTCGGCCTCGAGGACCTCGGTGCGCTCCGCCAGGGCCTTGGCCACCGCACCCCTTGCCTGACCGACGCGCTGACCGGCCTCCTTGCGGGCCTGGGGCGGCAGTGCGCCGATCTCGCGGTTGGCCAGGGCCAGCGGCGAACGGTCCCCCGCGTGGTCGAGGCGCACCTGCTTGAGCTGCTCCAGGTCGGCCGCGGCCGCGATCGCCGCGAGTGCCTCGTCCCGCATCGCCGCGACCTGCTCCGCCTTGAGCGGCGTGACCTCGACGGGGTCGTACTCGGTGTTGGGGCCGGACATGGTTGCCTTTCGGATGAAGGTACGGCGGGCGCGAGCCGTGCACCCGGAGTCTAGGAAGTCCGTCGGAGCCCGAGCCAATCGACCCGGTCAGTCCGGGCGCTGGTCCCGGGTCGGCCAGGCCAGCACCACCCGGGCGCCGCCGGCGGGTGCGTCGGTGATCTCCACGGTGCCGCCGTGCGCGCGGGTCAGCCCGTTGACGATATAGAGGCCCAGACCGGAGCCGCCGCGGCCACCGTGCTGCCAGAACTTGGTGAACGCCCGCCGGCGGATCTCCAGCGGGATGCCCGCGCCCTCGTCGTCGACGGTGATGCGTACGGGCCCGTCGGGCCCGGAGGGTGCGGCCAGCGTCACGCGGACGACCCCGTCGCCGTGCCGCACGGCGTTCTCGAGGATGTTGGTGAGCACCTGCAGGAACTTGTCGGGATCCGCGAACAGCCGCGGCAGCCCGGCGGACGACGGCTCCTCGACGACCTCGATGGTGCGCGCGGTGGCCGCGCGGACGCTCCCGACGGCGCGCGTCACCAGGTCGTGGGCGTCCACCGGGCGCGGGAAGAGCGAGAGCCGACCGGTGTCGATCCGCGCGACGTCCAGCAGTTCAGCGATCAACCGGGTCAGCCGGTCGGCGTCGGAGTGCACGGTGGTGAGCATCAGCCGCTTCTGGTCGTCGGTGAGCTTGTCCCACTTCGTCAGCAGGGTCCGCACGAAGCCCTTCACCCCGGTCAGCGGCGAGCGCAGCTCGTGGGCCACGGTCGCCACCAGATCGGAGCGCTCCCGGTCGAGCCGCTCGCGCCACCGGGCCGGACGCAGCGTCACCACGACCCGCTCGACCGGGCCGCCCGCCTGCGAACGGATCAGCCGCGCCACGACCAGCACCTCGACGCCGCTGCGCAGCAGCCAGGCCTGCTCGGTCAGGGTGCTGCGCGTCGACAGCCCCGTGTAGGGGGCGTTGCGGGTGACCCAGTCACGCCCCTCCTGGTCCTGCAGGGCCAGCACCTCGTGGAGGGGGCGGCCCAACGCCGTCGCCGCGTCGACCTCCAGCATCCGCGCCGCGAGCCCCGTGACGAGGCTGACCCGGCCGGCGGCGTCGGCCACGACGATCCCGTCGCCGAGCTGCTCGAGGAGCTCGTCCGCGGCGGGCGGGACGGCGGGCGCCTGCTCGGGGTCGTGGTCGGGGTCGGCGGGAAGCGGCGTCACCCGGCCCACGCTAGTGCTGCCCCGCCCCCCGGCGCAGGCTCCGCGCGGAGGTGTAGAGGCACACCGCGGCGGCCGTGGCGAGGTTGAGGCTCTCGGCCCGGCCGTGGATCGGGATCGCGACGCGCCGGTCGCACGCGGCGGCGACCGTGGGGTCGAGACCGTGGGCCTCGTTGCCGAACACCCATGCCGTGGGTGCGGCCAGCACGCCGTCGTCGGCGAGCACCTCGACGTCGTCCTCCCCCATGCCGTCCGCGGCCAGCACCTGGAAGCCGGCCGACCGGAGGGCGGCGAGGGTCTGGTGCACGTCGTCGGTGCGGACCAACGGCAGGTGGAACAGGCTGCCGACGGTCGCCCGGACGGCCTTGGGGTTGTAGGGGTCGACCGACGTGCCGGCGAAGACGACCGCGTCGGCACCGGCCGCGTCGGCGCAGCGGATCACGGTGCCGGCGTTGCCGGGGTCGCGGACGTCGGCGCAGACCACCACGAGAGGGGCCAGGGGACGACCCGGAGCGCCCAACGCGTCGAGCACGTGGTCGAGCGGCCGGTCGAGGAACCGGCACACCGCGACCACTCCCTGGGGGGTGACGGTGTCGGCGAGCGCCGCGAGCGCGGCGTCGTCGACCCGGCGTACGACCGCGCCCGCGTCCTCGGCCGCGGTGAGCAGCACCGCGTGCTCGGCCGCTGCCCCCGGGGCGACGAAGACCTCGTCCAGGCAGCCGGGGACGTCGAGCGCCTCGGCCAGCGCCTTGGGCCCCTCGACCAGGAACCGCCGCTCCTGCATGCGGACGGCACGGCGGGGGAACCGCCGTGCCGTCTTCACACGTGTGTTGCGGACACCGAGCACCGCGTCGGGCTCGCCGTCCGGGCCGTGGGCCACCGTGGTGCGCCCTGGGCTCAGGCGGACGCCTCGGCCCGCGGGGCGTTGACGTCCTCGGGCAGGGCCGACTTGGCCACCTGCACGAGCGCGGAGAACGCCGTGGGGTCGTTGACCGCGAGGTCGGCGAGGATCTTGCGGTCGACCTCGACCTCGGCGGCCTTCAGGCCCTGGATGAACCGGTTGTAGGTCAGGCCCTCGGCGCGGGCAGCAGCGTTGATCCGCTGGATCCACAGCTTGCGGAAGTCGCCCTTGCGCTTGCGCCGGTCGTTGTAGCTGTAGACGAGCGAGTGGGTGACCTGCTCCTTGGCCTTGCGGTACAGGCGCGAACGCTGGCCCCGGTAGCCGGACGCCCGCTCGAGGACGACCCGGCGCTTCTTCTGGGCGTTGACCGCCCGCTTGACGCGTGCCACTAGTGACTCCTTGGTACTTCGGTGAGAGCTGGGGGAACGGGGTGCGGGCTCAGCGGCCCAGCAGCTTCTTGACCTTCTTGACGTCTCCCTTGGAGACCTCGGTCGTGCCCGACATGCGGCGGGTGGTCCGGGAGGACTTGTGCTCCAGGTTGTGACGCAGGCCCGTCTTCTCGCGACGGATCTTGCCCGACCCGGTCACCCGGAACCGCTTGCTCGCACCGGAGTGCGTCTTGTTCTTCGGCATTGCTCGGCTTCCTACTCTCGTCTGGCTCGTCGTCCGGTACATCCGTGCCGGTGACCCGCGGGCGGGCCGACCGGGGGTGACTCACATGTCGGGGTCGAGGTTCTCCGACCGGCGGCCGACCTTCTTGGCCGTGGTGCTGACCGCGGGCTTCGCGGTGCGCTCGGCGTGCTCGGCCGCCTTGTCGGCAGCGCGCTCGGCGGCCTTCTCGGCCTTGGCCGCCTTGACCTCCGCCTTGGCCTCGGACTTCTTCTTGTGCGGTCCGAGCACCATGATCATGTTGCGGCCGTCCTGCTTGGGGGCCGACTCCACGAAGCCCAGCTCCTCGACGTCCTCGGCCAGCTTCTGCAGCAGCCGGAACCCGAGCTCGGGGCGGTGCTGCTCGCGGCCACGGAACATGATCGTGATCTTGACCTTGTCGCCCTGGCGCAGGAACCGCACGACGTGACCCTTCTTGGTCTCGTAGTCGTGCTGGTCGATCTTCGGCCGGAGCTTCATCTCCTTGATGACCGTGTTGGTCTGGTTGCGACGCGCGTCACGGGCCTTCTGGGCGTTCTCGTACTTGAACTTCCCGTAGTCCATGAGCTTGCAGACCGGGGGTCGTGCGGTCGGAGCGACCTCGACCAGGTCGAGGTCGGCCTCCTGCGCGAGCCGGAGCGCGTCGTTGGTGGCGACGATGCCCACGGTCTCTCCGTTGGGGCCGACGAGCCGAACCTCGGGTACGCGGATCCGGTCGTTGATGCGCAGGTCGGTGCTGATGGGTCCTCCTGGGGGTGGGTCGATCGGGCAGGACCGCCGCGGCAACCTGTCTGACGCCTCCGGCGGGTCCGCTGAGACAACGCCGGAAACGAAGAAAGGCTTCCGCGACGACGAGCGGAAGCCTCACGATCGCACCGGGGGTGCGACCCCACGACCGCCCACGGGGGGCGATCATGACCGGAACCCGACGACCTGCGCGGTCGGTGCGGGTGGAAGGGCGAACCCTCCGCTTGTCTTCCTCCAGGCACGCCGGGAGGAACGTCGAGGACGAGTTTAGCCGGTCGCGGGGCCTGCTGGCGAATCCACGCTGCTGCGCGGGCCGCCGACCCGGCGCGGGTTCACTCCCCCACCGCGGCCGCGACCCAGGCCCAGCGCTCCTCGAGCCGGGTCAGCCGCCATCCGTCGGCGAGTGCGGCGAGGTCGTCGCCCTCGACGACGAACAGCACCGGCCCGGCCACGTCGACCAGCAGCGCGGCGGCGCCGTCGTGCCGCGCCGACCGGGCGGCGTCGACCGCGCTCACCGGCACCGGTCGCGCCTCGGGGTTCCACGCACGCAGGGAGTCGAGTCCGCTGAACGACAACAGCGCCTGGCGTCCGTCCCGGCCCTGCATCAGCACCGCCGCCATGTCGGCGGTCTTCTCCCGGGCGAGCCCGTGCGCGCCGACCTCGACCTCCCCCAGCACCGCCACGACCGGCACCAGCACCCGACTGTCCTGCAGCACCGCCAGCACCGCGTACGCGGCACCCGGTGCCTGCGGGTCCTCGGCGTAGGTCGCCAGCGCGGCGCGCAGCCGCGGGTCGGCCTCGCCGGTGTCGTCGGGGAAGCCCGGGTCGGGGATGTCGCGGGTCGGTCCGGTCACCGGTCGATCCTCTCAGCCGGTGGTGCTCGGCGCCGCGGCGCCCGTCTGGGAGGCTGGACCCATGCACCTGGCAAGCGCCTTCGACAGCGCCTTCGACCGTACGACGTGGCAGGCCCTGACCGTCCTCCTCACCGTCCTGGGACTGGTGGCGACCGTGCTGCTGTGGCGCCGCCGTGGAGCGGTGGCCGGCCTGCGTGCGTTCGCCCTGACCCTGCTCCCGGCCGCGGCCTACCTCACCGGCGCGATCCGGATGCTGTGGCAGATCGGCGACGCGGTCGTGTCCTTCGTGGTGCGGCTGACGTTCAGCCCGATGGTCTGGACCGGGGTCGCCCTGGCCGGACTGGCCGTGGTGCTGTGGGTGCTCGCGGGATTCCTGAGCAGCCGCAGGAACGGCCGTACCTCGGTGGCACGGGGCGAGGATGCGGCCCGCCGCCCGGTCGAGCAGAAGCGGACCGCCGGTGCCGCAGCCGGGGAGAGGTCCGGTGCGGCCCCGGCGGGCACCGACGCCGGGACCGACGGTCTCGACGACATCGAGGCCATCCTGCGCCGGCACGGGATCGAGTGATGGCCGCGCAGCGCATGGTGATGGGCGGCAGTCCCCGGGAGCGGGACGCGCTGGCGACCCGGCTGACCCGAGCCGTCGCGGCGCTCGACCCGGCGCCGGGGCCGCGCTACGTCATCGATCTCGACGCCTTCGATGCCAATGCCGACGACCTGCTCCGCCGCGCCCAGGGCACCCCGATCCGGGTCGCCAGCAAGTCGGTGCGCGTGCCGGCCCTGCTGCGGCGGGTGCTCGCGCGCGACGGGTTCGCGGGTGTGCTGGCCTACACGCTCGCCGAGGCGCTGCACCTGCAGTCCACCGGCGTCGCCGACGACATCGTCCTGGGCTACCCGACCGTCGACCGCGGGTCGTTGGCCACGCTCCTGCAGGACCCCGCGGCGGCCGCGGCGATCACGCTGATGACCGACGACGTGGCGCACCTCGACCTCGTCGACCGGGTGCGGTCCGACCTGCCCTCGGCTGCTTCGACCGTGGTCCGGGTGGCGATCGACATCGATGCGGGCCTGCGACTGGGGCCGGGCCACGTCGGCCCCAAGCGCTCTCCGCTGTTCGCCACCGACGACATCCTGCGGTTCGCCGACCGGGTCCTGTCCCGGCCCGGGTTCGCGTTGGTCGGGGTGATGACCTACGAGGGTCAGGTGGCCGGCGTGCCCGACGCGGTGCCCGGGCAGCGCGCGAAGTCCGCGATCGTGCGGCGGCTCAAGGACGCCTCGGTGGCCCGCCTCGACGCCCGACGGCACGCGATCGCCGCGGCGCTGGCCGACCGCGGGGTGCGCCTGGAGTTCTGGAACTCCGGCGGGACCGGTTCGATCGAGACCTCCACCGTGGCGCCCGTCACCGAGGTCGCCGCGGGTTCCGGCCTCCTGGTGCCCCACCTGTTCGACCACTTCGGGTCGTTCCGCCCCCGCCCCGCGGCCTACCTCGGCTTCCCCGTCGTACGCCGTCCCAACCCGGGCACCGCGACGGTGGCGGGCGGCGGGTTGATCGCCTCGGGCGCCGCCGGCAAGGACCGCTCCCCCGTGCCGTGGGCGCCGTCGGGTCTGCAGCTGACCGGCCTCGAGGGCGCCGGCGAGGTGCAGACCCCGCTGACCGGCCCCGGCGCCGCTGCGCTGCGGATCGGTGAGCTGGTGTGGTTCCGGCACGGCAAGGCCGGCGAGCCCGCCGAGCATGTGCGCGAGGTCCACCTGGTGCGCGGGACCGAGGTGGTCGAGAGCGTCCCGACCTACCGCGGTCTCGGGCACTGTTGGTGACCGGCAACGGGGTTCCCGACCTCGCGGTGCCGGTCGCGCGGGTCGGCGAGCTCGTCGCGGCCGCCGTCCCCCGGCTGGGCGCGGGCCACCTGGTCTGCGTCGACGGACCGGCCGGGTCGGGCAAGACCACGCTGGCGGCGGCGCTCGCAGCCGCCCACGGCTGGGCGGTGGTCCACATGGACGACCTCTACGCGGGTTGGGACGGGCTGCCCGAGGTCGACCGGCGGACCTGGACCGACCTGGTCGAACCCCTCGCTCGGGGCCGCCACGGGAGCTACCGCCGCTACGACTGGCATGCCGGGGCATACGCGGAGACGCATCGGGTCGCTCCCCTCGACGCCGGCACGGCGCTGGTGCTCGAGGGGGTCGGCGCGGGCTCGTCGCCGTGGGCGGACCTGATCTCGGCGCTGGTCTGGCTCGAGGCCGACCCCGACGAGCGGATGCGGCGCGGGATCGAGCGCGACGGCGCAGCCTTCGCCCCCCACTGGGAGGCGTGGGCCCGCGCCGAGGCGGCGCACTTCGCCGCCCACCGCACCCGGGAGCGCGCCGATCTCGTGCTGCACACCTGAGGTTCGGGCCAGCCGCCGGGGCGGAAGTCCGGGCGTCAGCCGGTGATGGGTGGCACGGCGAGCTTGTAGTCGGTGAAGTGCTTCTCGAGCGCGAACCCCACCCGCTCGTAGACCCCGACCGCGCCCGAGGGGTTGTCGGAGTCGACGTCGAGACACGCCCGGTCCATGCCCGCCGTGCGCGCCGCCTCCAGGGTGTGGCCGAGCAGGGCGCTCGCGAGGCCCTTGCCGCGATGCTCCGGCAGCGTCCCCACCCGCGCGATGAACGCCTCGTGCTTGCCGGTCGCCTCCAGGACGGCGTCGTAGACGCAGGTCTGGACGTAGGCGGCGATCGCGCCCTCGGAGTCGACGACCAGGAAGGTCAGGTCGGGGCGGAAGTTGCGGTTGCCGGTGACCCAGTGCCGCCACATCCCCTCGTCCCAGGTCGAGAAGTTCGGCACCTGTCCCAGGAACGCGCGATTGTGGGCCACCCGCAGCGCATCGCCGTCGAGGGCCGGGTCGTAGCCGCGGATCCGCAACCCCGGCGGCAGGTGCGGGGGCGCGACCGGTACGAGCGGCTCCACCCCGAGCACGAGGTTGTAGCGGTCCGGCAGCAGGCCGTGCCGGGCGAACAGCCGGCGCTGCCGCTCGTCGCTGGTCAGCCCGGTGCCCAGCAGGACCGCCTCGAGGTCGGGGTGGGCGCGATGGCGCTCGTGCACGCGCGCGACCATCGCCCGGACCAACAGGTCGCCGATCCCCCGGCCGCGGCGAGCGGGGTGCACGCCGCCTCCGGAGTACATCTTCAGCTGCCCCTCCGACGGGGAGCGCGGGACCACCTGCACGTAGCCGACCGGGTCCCCGCCGACGTACGCGCCGATCCAGTCGCGCTCCGGGTCCAGCAGCGGGTCGGCGTACTCCTCCTCGAAGTCGGCGAGGTTGTAGTGCTCGTCGGTGCGGTCCTCCGCCTCGATGGCGCGGGCGAGCGCGACCACGTCGGGCAGGTCGGCGCGGGTCAGGCCGCGCAGGGTCACCTCGGGCCGCAGCGGGGTCATGGCCGGAACCCTACGGAGTGCCCCGGTGCGCGGCCCGGGCGACCGCGCGCAGCCGGCGTACGGCCACCTCGGCGCGGGCGCCGTCGGTCTGCTGGATGCCCAGCAGCGCGACCACGGTGCCGTCGGCCCGCTGGAGACTGGCCCAGGGGGCGCCGGGCCGCATCCGTACCGCCGTGACGTCGCGCCAGTCGAGCTCGCGGGTGCGGTAGCCGTTGACCACCGTGAGCCCGTCGGCCCGGACGTCGACCCGGGACCGGGCGACCGCGTGGCCGGAGGCCAGGATCAGTCCGCCCAGGACGAGCAGGGTGCTGATCTGGAAGGGCGTGAACTGCGCGCGCACCTGGGGGCCGAAGCCGATCCAGACGACCGCGCACACGGCACCGAGTCCGGCCAGCACGGCGATGATCGCGATCCGCACGCCCAGGGGCCGCACGCGGAACGGCAGGGGCGGCACGACGACCTCGTGCGGGGCGGCGGGCTGGGAGGTCATGATCACGTCCGGGTCGGCAGGGGGCGGCAGGGTCCGCCGCGCTGCTAGAGCCGGCAGGCGTGGATGTCGGTGAGCAGGATGCCTCGGGCACCGATCTGCCACAGGGCGTCCATCAGCCGTTGGGCACCGTCGCGCGGCACCATCGAGCGTACGGCCACCCACCCGTCGCGGTGCAGCGGGGAGACGGTGGGGCTCTCGATGCCGGGGGTAAGCGCGACCGCGGCCTCGACGAACTCGTCGGGGATGTCGTAGTCCATCATCACGTAGGACCGGGCGACCAGGACGCCCTCGATGCGTCGCCGGAAGATCTCGAAGCCCGTCGGGGTGCCGGCCCCGCTGCGGGTGATGAGCACCGCCTCGGACTCGAGGATCGGCTCGCCGAAGACCGCCAGCCCCGCCTGGCGCAGGGTGCGGCCGGTCTCGACCACGTCGGCGATGGCGTCCGCGACCCCGAGCTGCACCGAGGTCTCGACCGCGCCGTCGAGCCGGACGACGGTGGCCTCGATCCCCCGGTCGGCGAGGTGGCGCCGTACGACTCCGGGGTAGGACGTCGCGATGCGCTTGCCCGCGAGCTCCTCGATGCTGCCGATGGTCCCGGGCCGCGCGGCGTAGTGGAACCGCGACCGGCCGAAGCCGAGGGCCCGCACCTCGTCGGCGGCGGCACCGGAGTCGAGCAGCAGGTCGCGGCCGGTGATGCCCACGTCGAGCGTGCCGGCGCCGACGTACACCGCGATGTCACGGGGGCGCAGGTAGAAGAACTCCACGCCGTTCTCCGGGTCGGAGACGGTGAGGTCCTTGGAGTCCTGACGCTGCCGGTAGCCGGACTCGCGCAGGATGTCGGTGGCGGAGACCGACAGCGAGCCCTTGTTGGGCACCGCGATGCGCAGCGGGCGGCCGTTGGGGCCCCCGTTCGCGATCGCGTCGGTCCTGTCGGGTGCTGCGGTGGCGGGCGCTTCGCTGTCGGGTGCTGCGTTGGCGTTGGAGCTGGTCATGAGGGGTCTCGATTCGACGTGGGAGGACGGACGGGGGCCGGCCTCACAGATGTCGGTAGACGTCCTCGAGCGTCAGTCCGCGCGCGAGCATCAGCACCTGCGCGTGGTAGAGCAGCTGGCTGATCTCCTCCGCGGTCCGGTCGTCGGACTCGTGCTCGGCGGCCATCCACGACTCGGCCGCCTCCTCGAGCAGCTTCTTGCCGATGGCGTGCACGCCGGCATCGAGCTGCGCGACGGTGCCCGAGCCCTCCGGGCGGGTCCGCGCCTTCTCGCTCAGCTCATCCCACAGCTCCTCGAAGGTCTTCACGGACGTCAAGGGTACGGCGTGGTCGGCGCCGGGGTGCACCGGTCTCAGGCCCGCGCGGCGCGGGAACGCAGGTCGCGCAGCAGCAGCGCCGCCGCGAGCGCGGCGTGCGTGGCCTCGGCCCCCTTGTCCTCCGCCGAGCCCTCCAGGCCCGCCCGGTCGAGCGCCTGCTCCTCGGTGTCGCAGGTCAGGAGGCCGAAGCCGACCGGGACCCCGTGGTCGAGGGCGACCCGGTTGAGGCCCTCGGTCGCGGCCGAGCAGACGAAGTCGAAGTGCGGGGTGCCGCCGCGGATGACGACCCCGAGCGCCACGACGGCGTCGTACCCCTGCGAGGCGAGCTCGGCGGTGACGACCGGGAGCTCGAAGGACCCCGGGACGCGGACCAGCAGGTGGTCGGTGACCCCGCTCGCCCGGAGGGTCCGCTCCGCGCCGGCGACCAGGCCGTCCATCACCACCTCGTGCCAGGAGGCGGCGACGACGGCGACGCGCAGGCCGGCGGCGTCGACCGGCGCGGCGGCCGGTGCTCCGTGGCCGCTCATCGCACGGCCCCCTCGACCGGTGCGCCCGCGCCGCTCGTCGGGGCGCCGGCCGGCGGCTCGAGCGCGGAGGGGTCGGGCAGTCCGTCGAGCGTGTGCCCCATCCGGTCGCGCTTGGTCAGCAGGTAGCCGAGGTTGTGGTCGTTGGGCCGCGGGGTGAGCGGCACGCGCTCGGCCACCTCGATCCCGAACGCCTCGAGGTCGGTCACCTTGCTGGGGTTGTTGGTCATCAACCGCACCGAGCGGACGCCCAGGTCGCGCAGCACCTGGGTCGCGGTGCCGTAGTGGCGGGCATCAGCCGGGAGGCCCAGGTCGAGGTTGGCGTCGACGGTGTCGCGGCCGCCGTCCTGGAGCTGGTAGGCCTGCAGCTTGGCGACGAGGCCGATCCCGCGGCCCTCGTGGCCGCGCAGGTAGACCACGACGCCCCGACCCTCCTCGACGATCCGCTCGAAGGACTCCTCCAACTGCGGACCGCAGTCGCACCGGCGGGACCCGAAGGCGTCGCCGGTGAGGCACTCGGAGTGCACCCGCGTGAGCACGGGCTCGCCGGTGGTGAGCGCGTCCGGGTCGCCGTACACCAGGGCGATGTGCTCGGAGCCGTCGACGGTGATGCGGTAGCCGAAGGCGGTGAAGTCGCCGGCCCGCATCGGCAGGTGGGTCTCGGCGACCCGCTCGACCAGCGTCTCGTGCCGGCGCCGGTAGCGCACCAGCTCCTCGATCGAGATCATCGCCAGCCCGTGCTCGTCGGCGAAGTCGCGCAGCTCCTGGCCGCGCTTCATCGTCCCGTCGTCGTTGACGATCTCGACCAGCACGCCGGCCGGGGTCAGGCCCGCCATCCGGGCCAGGTCGACGGCCGCCTCGGTGTGGCCACGGCGCACCAGGACGCCGCCCTCGCGGTAGCGCAGCGGGAAGATGTGTCCGGGGCGGGTCAGCTCCCAGGGCTCGGTGGCCGAGTCCGCCAGCGTCCGGACCGTGTGTGCGCGGTCGGCCGCCGAGATGCCGGTGCTGACGCCGTCGCGGGCGTCGACCGAGATCGTGTAGGCGGTACGCAGCGGGTCGCGGTTGTGCGGCGTCATGAGCGGGATCTCGAGCCGGTCGAGCATCTCTCCCGGCATCGGCACGCAGATGACGCCGCTGGAGTGCCGGATGGTCCACGCCATCAGCTGCGGCGTGGCCTTCGAGGCGGCGAAGATGATGTCGCCCTCGTTCTCCCGGTCCTCGTCGTCCACGACCACGACCGCCTTGCCGGCCGCGATGTCGGCGATCGCCCGCTCGACGCTGTCGAGCCGGATCGTGGTGCTCATGCTGTCTCTCCTTCGGCGGCGCCGGCGCTCGGCGCGGGCTGGTCGGTGTCGCTGACGCGGGTGGCCACGAGGCGCTCGACGTACTTCGCGAGCACGTCGACCTCGAGGTTGACCCGCTCCCCCGGGGCGCGGGTCCCCAGCGTCGTGCGGGCGAGGGTCTCGGGGATGAGGCTGATGGTGAAGCGCGGGGGTGCCTGCGGGTCGTCGGCGTCGCCGTCGTGGACGTCGACCACGGTCAGCGAGACCCCGTCGACGGTGATCGAGCCCTTCGGCACCAGGTAGCGGGCCAGCGCGGGGGCGAGGGCGATCTCGACGACCTCCCAGTGCTCCGAGGGCGTACGCCGGAGCACGGTGCCGGTGCCGTCGACGTGGCCCTGGACGATGTGCCCGCCCAGGCGGGTCGCCGGGGTGACCGCGCGCTCGAGGTTGACCCGGTGGCCGGGCTCGAGCGTGCCGAGGGTGGTCTTGGTCAGCGTCTCGCGCATGACGTCGGCGGTGAAGGTCTCGGTTGCGCGGTCGGCGACGGTCAGACAGCAGCCGTTGACCGCGATCGAGTCCCCGAGGCCGGCGTCGGAGACGACGCGCGGGCCCCGGAGGGTCAGGCGGATCGCGTCGCCCTGGTCCTCGATGGTGTCGACGGTGCCGAGCTCCTCGACGATTCCGGTGAACAACTCATGCCCTCCCAGGCTCGGGGTCGCGATCGGCGAAGCTCGCCGGCGGGATCCACATCGACCCGTCCGGCAGGTGCGTCAAGCGGCGGTGCGGTCGCAGCACCAGACGGACGTCCTCGCCGACCCGGGTCACGGACTCGAGCCGGAGCCGCCGGGCGTCGCCGAGGGTCCCGATGCCCAGGTCGCCCAGGAGGTTCGGGCCGGCACCGAGCAGGACCGGGGCGACGTAGGCGACGACCTCGTCGATCACGTCGGCGGCGAGGAACGCGGCGACCAGGGTCGGGCCACCCTCGAGCAGCACCTCGCGTCGGCCCCGCTCGAACAGCGTGGTGAGCGCCTCGTGCGGATCGCGGGTCGTCAGGTGCAGGGTCTCGGCCGCGCCGTCGGTCAACAGCTGCGCGGTGTCGGGCAGCGACCGCCGGCCCATCACCACGCGCAGCGGCTGTCCGGGCGCGAGGCTGCCGTCGGGCTCCCGCACGGTCAGCGCCGGGTCGTCGGTCAGAGCCGTGCCCGTGCCGACCAGCATCGTGTCGACCCGGGAACGGAGCAGGTGGGTCTCGGCACGCGCCTCCTCACCGGTGATCCACCGGCTCGTGCGGTCCGCGGCGGCGACCCGACCGTCGAGCGTCGTGGCGACCTTCCAGGTCACGTACGGCCGCTGGTGGACCAGCCCGTGCAGCCAGCCGCGGTTGAGCAGCTCGAGCTCGGCGCCGAACACCGGGTCGTCGAGCCCCAGCACCTCGACGTCGACTCCGGCCGCCCGCAGCCGATCCGCGCCGCCCGCGGCGACCGGGTTGGGATCGGGCAGGCCCACCACCACCCGCCGGACGCCGGCCGCGAGCAGGGCGTCGACGCACGGTCCGGTGCGGCCGGTGTGGCTGCAGGGTTCGAGCGTCACCACGGCCGTCCCGCCCCGGGCCCGGTCACCGGCGCGCTCGAGGGCGTGGGCCTCGGCGTGCGGCGTCCCCGCGCCGCGGTGGTGGCCGGCGGTGACCGGCTGGCCCTCGGCGTCGAGGATCGTGCATCCCACCCGCGGGTTGGGGCCGTACGGGATGCCGGGCATGGCAGCGGCGCGCAGCGCCAGCATCATGCCGGTGCTCTCGCCCATCCGCAGGCCCATCGCCGGTGCCCCTCTCGCCTCGCGCTGCGCGGGCCCCGGGGTGACTGCGGCGTGCTGCGCGTCCCGGTGGGACGGGCAACGGCCTGCGTGCGCTTCCCATCCGGACTTTGACCGTCGGTCCAGGAGTTCCACCTGGTCAACCGGTCACTGGTGGTGACCGGGTCGCGGACTTTCACCGCCGGCTCGGATTTTCACCGACCCCAGAGCACGCGAGCTGTTCAACTCGTCGGGGCCAAGCCTGCCACATCCGGCGTACGGCGGCGTGTGGGGTGTGCCACCCCGCGGAACGACCCGCCGGGGCGCGGCCCCAACCTCGGGCGGGGGCGTCAGCCGGATCCTCGGGCCGATCCTCAGGCGCGGGCGCCCTCGGCCGCCGCGCGCAGCGCCGTGACCATAGCGTCGGGGTCGTCGGCGGAGTAGACCGCGGAGCCGGCGACGAAGACGTCGGCCCCGGCCTCGGCGCAGCGTTCGATCGTCTCCAGCGAGACCCCGCCGTCGACCTGCAGCCAGGTCTCGACGCCGTGCTTGTCGAACAGGGCCCGGGCCCGGCGGATCTTGGGCAGCACCAGGTCGAGGAACTTCTGGCCGCCGAAGCCCGGTTCGACCGTCATGAGCAGCAGCATGTCGAGCTCGGGCAGCAGGTCCTCGTACGGCTCGACCGGGGTGGCGGGCTTGAGCGCCATGCTCGCCCGTCCGCCGGCGGCCCGGATCTCGCGGGCCAGGCGCACCGGTGCCTTCGCCGCCTCGACATGGAAGGTGACCGAGGCGCACCCGGCCTCGACGTAGGCCGGTGCGTGCCGATCGGGGTCCTCGATCATCAGGTGTGCGTCGAGCGGGGTGTCGGTGCTGCGCGCGAGCGCCTCGACCATCGTCGGCCCGAATGTCAGGTTGGGCACGAAGTGGTTGTCCATCACATCGACGTGGATCCAGTCGGCGGACGGGATCCGACCCACCTCCTCACCCAGACGCGAGAAGTCGGCGTTGAGGATGCTCGGTGTGATCTGGATGCCCACGGGGGTCGATCCTAGGGCCGCGGCCTCCGGCCCGGCGGGCCGCCCGTCGACGGTCAGAGGTTGACGGTGATGTCGGCGTCCTTGCGCAACTGCTCGATCAGGTCCTGCGCCACGCGGTTCTGCTGCTGCTGACGGGCCTGCTCCTCCAACTGGGGCCGGACGTCGGCGTACTTCGGGAACTCCGGCTGCGCCCGGTCGCCGCTCGCGCCGCTGCCCTGCTGCTGTTGCCGCGCCTGGCGGTAGAGCCGTCGCAGCTGCTGCTCGGAGGCCTCGAACTCGCCGGCCTCGTCGACGACCAGCTGCTCGATCGTGAGCTGGTCGCGCACCTGCGCGCGCACGACCTTCTCGCTACTGCCCTGCCCCTCGAGCGCGGCGAGCAGCTCGTCGACCGAGCCCAGTTGGTTCTGCTCGGCGATCTTCGTGAGCTCGCCCTCCACGTCGTCCGCGGAGGCGCTGATGCCGCGCTCCTCGGCCTGCTGGCGCAGCAGCACGGTGTTGACCAGGACGGTGGCGGTCTGCTGCTTGACCGCCTCCGCGTCGGGCTCCTGTCCGCTCATCTGCGCCTGCATCGCCGCCTGCTGGAGCTGCGCCTGGTCGGCCGGGGCGAACTCCTCGCGCGTCACCTCCTGCCCATTGACCTCGGCGACGACGGCGGGAACGTCATCGAGGCCGGGTTCCTGGGTGTCCGGGGCCTGCTCGGTCTCCTGCTGGGCGGCCGCGGGCTCGTCGGAGTCGCCGCCGGCGTCGCCGCAGGCGGCGAGGACGAGCAGCGCCAGCGCCATCAGGACGCCGAGGACGGTCGTGGTTCGCTTCTGACTCATTCCCCCGACCGTACGGGGGGACCTGTGAGCCCGCCTGCGCCCACCGGTGCCGACCCTCCCCTGCCGGGAGTCGGCGTCACGAGCGGCGCAGCAGGGCCACGAACATCGCGTCGGTGCCGTCGACGTGGGGCCATAGCTGCTCGACGTGCTCGAGGCTCAGGTCGGGCTGTGCGGCCAGCGCTGCGTCCACGATCTCCCGGGTCTCGGCGAGGACCGGCGAGCAGGTCACATATCCGACCACGCCGCCCGGGCGGACGCTCGCCGCCGCGACCCCGAGCAGTCGGCGTTGGAGGTCGACGAGCGTCGCCAGGTCCTCGGGCGTACGCCGCCACCGCGCCTCCGCCCGCCGCCGCAGCGCCCCGAGGCCGGTGCAGGGCGCGTCGAGCAGCACCCGGTCGAACGTGCCGCTCCCCCAGGCGGGCGCCGTCGCATCCCCGGTCTGCACCGAGACGGAGCCCTCCAGGCGCCGGACGGCGCGGCGGACGAGGGTCGCGCGGTGCTCCTGCAGCTCGTTGGCCACCAGGTGGGCGCCCCGACCCGCCGCGAGCGCGCCGAGCAGCGCTGCCTTGCCGCCCGGGCCGGCGCACATGTCGAGCCAGCGGTCGTCGGGTCCGTCGAGGGGCGCGTCCGCGAGGGCGAGCGCCGCCAGTTGGGAGCCCTCGTCCTGCACGCCGGCACGCCCCTCGCGGACCGCTGCGATCGCCCCGGGGTCGCCGGCCGGGAGCACTGCGGCGTACGGCGACCGTCCCGTCGGGACCGCCCCGGCGCGCGTGAGCTCGTCGAGCTCGCACAGCCCGGGGCGTGCGACCAGGGTGACCTTCGCCGGCTCGTTGTCGGCGGCGAGGAGCGCGTCGAGGTCGTCCGAACGGCCGTCGGCGGCCAGCGCTGCGGCGAGCTGCTCGACGACCCACCGCGGATGGGCGTACCGGACCTCGGCGTGGCCGAGGGGGTCGGCTTCCGGGTCCGGCGCGACGCGGGCGATCCAGGCGTCGAGATCGACGGCGGCCACCTTGCGCAGCACGGCGTTGGCGAATCCCGCGGCACCCCGGTGCACCTCCGCGCGGACCAGGTCCACCGTGGTGCCCACTGCGGCGTGCGCCGGGACCCGCATCGAGAGCAGCTGGTGGGCGCCCAGGCGCAGCGCATCGAGCACCGGCGGGTCGACCCGGGTCAGCGGCCGGTCGAGGCAGGCGGCGAGGATCGCGTCGTAGGTCCCGCGGCGCCGGATCGTCCCGGCGGCGAGCTCGGTGACGAACGCGGCGTCGCGGCCCGAGAGTCCGTACCGCGCCAGGACGGCGGGCAGCGCGAGGTTGGTGTAGGCGTCCTCGGAGTGCACCGCCCGGATCACGGCGTACGCCGCGGTGCGGGCGGGGTCCTTCGGCCCGGCCGCCGGGGAGTCCCGGCCGCCGCGGCGGGGGCGCCGGTCAGGCACTCGGGTCGGCCTGCTCCCCGAGCACGACCCCGGACTCCACCCGGACGCCACGGGCCCAGTCGGCGGCGTCCATCTCCTTCTTGCCGAACGCCTTGACCCGCCCGAGCCGGACCGGCGTGGTGCCGGTGCCGACCAGGACCGCCTTCTTCGTCACCCGCAGGACACCGGGCGCGAGCGGCTCCTCGTCGGTCTCGATCGTGACCGGCCCGAGCTTCATCCGCTCACCGGCATACAACGTCCAGGCGCCCGGGCCGGGCGTGCAGGCGCGGATGCGGCGGTCGACGGCCACCGCCGGCTCGGTCCAGTCCACGCGCGCGTCGTCGACCAGGATCTTGGGCGCGAAGCTGACGCCGTCGGCGGGCTGCTCACGGGCCTCGAGCGTGCCGTCCTCGATGCCGTCGAGGGTCTGCACCAGCAGATCGGCGCCACCGTCGGCGAGCCGGCCGAGCAGGTCGCCGGCGGTGTCGGTGGGGCGGATGCGCTCGGTCATCACCCCGAAGGTCGGTCCGGCGTCGAGCTCCTTGACGATCCGGAAGGTGGTGGCACCGGTGACCTCGTCGCCGGCCCAGACCGCGTGCTGCACGGGGGCCGCACCGCGCCAGGCCGGGAGCACCGAGAAGTGCAGGTTGATCCATCCGTGCGGCGGGATGTCGAGGGCCGACTGCGGCAGCAGCGCGCCGTAGGCGACCACCGGGCAGCAGTCCGGGGCGAGGGCGCGGAGCTCGGCCTGGAACTCCTCCTCGCGCGGGTGGGCCGGCTTGAGCACGGGTACGCCGAGCTCCTCGGCCCGCTGGGCGACCGGGGACGCGACGAGCTTGCGGCCGCGCCCGGCCGGCGCGTCGGGGCGGGTCACGACACCGACCAGCTCGTGGCGGCTGGCGGCGATGGCGTCCAGGGCGGGGACGGCGACCTCGGGGGTGCCGGCGAAGACGACGCGCATGGTCAGAAACCGAGTCCCTTCGTGGGGTGGGGCGAGAGCTTGATGGTCGGCGGCTCGGCGCCGAACCACTCCGCCTCGCGGATGGCCCGCATCGCCTCCTTGCGGGTGGCGGCGTCGAGGCGGTCGACGAACAGGATGCCGTCGAGGTGGTCGGTCTCGTGCTGGATCGCACGGGCCAGCAGGTCGGATCCCTCGACCACCACGGGCTCCCCGTGCATGTCGAAGCCGCGCGCGACGACCGACAGCGCACGGGTGCAGTCGAAGCCCAGGCCGGGGATCGAGAGGCATCCCTCCTGACCGTGCTGGGTCTCCTCCGACAGGCTCAGGTCGGGGTTGACGAGGTGACCGACCTCGCCGTCGACGTACCAGGTGAACACCCGGAGCCCGACGCCGATCTGCGGGGCCGCGAGACCTGCTCCCCCGGCCTCGCGCATGGTGTCGACCAGGTCGGCGACCAGCGTGCGCAGCTCCTTGTCGAAGTCGACGACCGGGGTCGCCGGGGTGCGCAGGACGGGATCGCCGAAGAGGCGGATCGGTTGGATGGCCACGGGAGCGGAGTCTACGAGGCGGCCGCCTCAGCCGAGCGCCACCGGGTCGACCTGCACCCGCACGGCGGGGAGCTTGCGGGCCGAGCGGAGGCGCTGGGCCTCCCGGAGTGCGGCCGACAGCGCGGCGCCCGCGGCGCGCGGGACCCGGACGACCGCGCGCACCTCGGGTGTTTCCGCCGTCGGCGGCGCGGGTACCGGCGCCGGGCCGAGCACCTCGGCGCCCGCCGGGAGCTGCACCAGGTCGAGGACCCCGGCGACCGCATCCTCGGCACCGGCGATCGTCGCCAACCGGGACGCCGGGGGGAAATGCGTCTCGAGCCGGCCCGCGAGCTCGCGCTCGGCCGCCCCGGCGGGATCCCAGCGCACCAGCGCCTGCAGCGCGGGGTGGGCGCTGTCGCCCACGGCAACGACCTCGGCGCCCGGCCGCACCAGCGCCGCGGCGTTGAACCAACGGCGCAGCGACTCCTCCTCGGTGCGCAGATCGGGGCGCGAGAGCATCAGCCAGGTGTCGAGCAGGACCACCGCGGCGTACCCGCCCGCGGCGACCGGCTCCGCCCCCGGGGTGGCGACGACGATGGCGGGCCGATCGGGCACCTCGGCCAGGACGTGGTCGCCGGCGGAGGTACGGACGGTCACTCCGGGGAAGGCACGGCCGAGCTCCTCGGCGGTGCGCTGGTCGCCGACGACCGGGGCGCGCAGCCCGTGCCCGGCGCAGGTGGGGCAGGCCCAGCCCTCGGCGGGCGTGGTGCACCACCGGCAGTGCAGCGGCGCGGCCGGGCCGGGCTGGTGCAGCGGTCCGGCGCACGCGGCGCAGCGCGCGGGGGTGAAACAGCGGTCGCAGGCCAGGCTCGCGGCGTACCCCTGGCGCGGGGTCTGGACGAGCACCGGCCCGTGG
>JAJUGK010000010.1 GCA_029268205.1 Nocardioidaceae bacterium | reverse complement strand
CCTTGCTCATGGTGCTCGATCCTAGGGCGCGGCGCGGGGCCGACCGACCGCGGAGCCGTCCGGTGCGGTAGACCGGGGGATGAGCGACCTCCCGCACCTGATCGCCGAGGACCTGCTGCTGCTCCTGCTGGACGAAGACACCGGCACGATGGCGGCCTCGACCTACGAGAAGTCCGTCCTCGGGGGTGCGCTACTCGCCGAGCTCGCCCGCGACTCCACGCGCGAGGACGCCGTCACCGCGACGACGACGGCCATGATGGCGGCCGTCGCCGCCGGCGGTGCGGCGGCCTCGAGTTCCTGACGAGTGGGTTCCGGACCCCGCGGTCAGTCGAAGTCGAGGTCGCCGGTGCGGGTCCGCTTCAGCTCGAAGAAGTGCGGGTAGGCCGCCATCGCGACCGCGCCGTCCCAGATCCGGCCGGCCTCCTCGCCCCGCGGGATCTTCGTCAGCACCGGCCCGAAGAACGCGGTCCCCTCGATCGCGATGATCGGGGTGCCGACCTCCTCGCCGACCTGGTCGATGCCGCGGTGGTGCGAGGCCTTGAGCGCCTCGTCGAAGTCGGTCGACTCCGCCGCATCGGCGAGCTCGGTCGGCAGGCCGGCCTCGGTGAGCGCCTCCTCGATCACCGCCCGGTCGAAGTCGCGCCCCTGCTTGTGCCGGCGCTCGCCCAGCGCGGTGTAGAGCCGCCCGAGCGCCTCCTGGCCGTGCTGCTGCTCGGCGGCGACGCAGACCCGGACCGGCCCCCACGCGGTCGTGAGCATCTCCCGGTAGTCGTCGGGGATGTCCTTGCCCTCGTTGAGGTAGGCCAGGCTCATGACGTGCCAGGTGACCTGGATGTCACGGACCTTCTCGACCTCGCCGATCCAGCGCGAGGTGATCCAGGCGAACGGGCAGAGCGGGTCGAACCAGAAGTCGGCGTTGGTCATGACCCCATCATGCGTCACGGCTCAGCGCGGCCGGGCGACGACCACGCTCGACCGCGGTGAGCGCACCGGGGTGATCAGCGGCCGTCCGGCGTAGGCGACCCGCACCCGCCGGGTGCCGGCCTTCAGTCCGGGGACCACGACGCGCGCGCGTCCCTTCGTCAGCTCGGCCTCGACCCGCTGCTTGCCGACCCGCACCGTCACCGCACCGCGGACGTTCGCGATCCCGGGTGCGACCACGCGCACCCGGACCACGGCCCGGCCCGGCTTCCCGATCGCCCGCACGCGCAGCCGCGGGTCGGTGCGCACCCGGGTCGAGGCGCGCATGGTGTGGGAGAAGGTGCGGAAGTGCGTCTGGGTGATGGTGACCCGCGGACGGATCCGGGCGCCGACGTCGGCCGGCCGCAGGCGGTAGGTCTCGCCGGTCACCCCGGTCGGGGAGCCGTTGCGCAGCCAGTCGATCCGCACGTCCGCGGTGGCAGGCGAGACCGTGCCCGGATGCACGCGCAGGACCTGGCCGCGGCGGGCCTCCCCGCTGACGCGGAACCCGCTGGCTTCGATCGTGCCGGCGAGCACCGGCTCCGTGGCCGCGCTCGTGACCGCCAGGTCGTGGTAGGCCGCTGCGCCCCAGGTCACCCGCGCGGTGATCCGCTTGCCGATCTGGGCCTGGCCGAGGGCGAGCTGGCTGCCCGTCGCGCCCGCGATGGCCGCGCCGTCGGCGTACCACTGGATGGTCGGCTTCGGGACGGTGGCCGGCGTCGGCGCCGACACGGCGCCGGGGTCGAGGGTCAGCGTGCGATCGACCTCGGCCGTGCCGGTGATCGTCGGCTGCTGCGTGGTGGTGAACCGGCCCGGCTGCACACCGGGGGTACGGGCGGAGTCGGCGGTGGCGGCCTTGTAGCCCGTGCGCTCGCCGACGATCCGCACGGCGATCTCCTTGCCGAGGTGGGCCGGGCGCGGGGCGAAGGTCGCCTTGTTCTGCTTCGGCAGCCGGGTGCCGTCGACGAACCAGCGGTATTTGTAGGTGCCGGCGGGTCGCCAGGTGCCGGGGTCGGCCTGCAGCTGGACGCCCACGGCCGGGGTGCCGACGACCTTCGGGGCGGCCACGTTGCTCACCGCCACGTCGTTGAAGTGGATGAACCCGTCGGGCCAGCCCTTGCCGCTGGTGATCCGCCGCCAGCTGAAGTCGCCGCCCCAGCTGTCCTCGGAGACGATGATCTCGGTCGGGGAGACGACCTGCTCGACGTAGGCGACGTGGCCGCTCGCCCCGCCGGAGGTTCCCTTGCGCCACCAGGCGATCGACCCGACCATCGGCGTGGTGTCGGTGATCTTCGCCATTGCGACGCCCCAGTGGGTCGCGTTGCCCTCGCCGGTCCAGGGCCGCTTGTTGGGCATGCCGCTCTGCACGAGCCGGTAGGCGGCGTAGTTGGTGCAGTTGTGGCCGCCGTACATCTGCCAGTACATCGTCTTGGCGTTGCTCACGGCCTTGTAGCCGGAGTGCGGGTAGCCGGCCTTGCGGCAGGCGTCGTAGCCCTTGCACAGGTAGGTCGACGCCTGCGGCACCGCCGCGCTCATCGAGTTGTAGCGGACGTCCTCCTGCGGGCGCGGCACGCCCGGCTCCGACGCTCCCGACGGCACGACCCAGCCCAGCGTGGTGACGACCAGGACCGCAGCGATCCCCACGGCCGACCACGCGCGCAGCACCTTCCCCATACTACTCACGGACGGCATTTGATCACGCTTGCAAGCGCGACACGCCGTCGGGTCCCAATTTTTACTTTAGTCACAGTGGTCGCGTCGTGCCCCGACCGTACCGCTGACCCCACCGGGCCCGCCATCCCCAGGGACCACCTGCGCACCGCAGGCACCAGATCCGGCCGGGTGACAGGATGCGGGACATGCCTGGAACCAACCTGACCCGCGAGGAGGCGCAGACCCGCGCCCAGCTCCTCGCCGTCGAGTCCGCGACCATCGACCTGGACCTCACCGTCGGCGACAAGGTGTTCGCCAGCACCACCGTGCTGCGCTTCACCTGCCGCGAGCCGGGCGCGTCCACCTTCGCCGACCTCGTCGGCGCCACGATCGACGAGATCACCCTCAACGGCGTGCGCCTCGACCAGACGCGGGTCTACCGCGACAACCGCATCCAGCTCGACGACCTGGCGGCCGACAACGAGCTCGTCGTCCGCTGCCAGCTGCCCTACAGCCGCACCGGCGAGGGACTGCACCGGTTCGTCGACCCCGCCGACGACCGGGTCTACCTCTACACCCAGTTCGAGGTACCCGACGCGCGCCGGGTGTTCACCACCTTCGAGCAGCCGGACCTCAAGACCGTCTTCACCTTCACCGTCACCGCCCCCGCCCACTGGACCGTGGTGTCCAACTCCCCCACCCCGACACCCGAGGACGCCGGCACCGACGACTCCGGCACCCCGCGCGCCACCTGGCGGTTCGCTCCCACCGAGCGCATGTCGACCTACATCACCGCGCTGGTCGCCGGCGAGTACCACGCCGTGCGCGACACCTACATCGGGCGGCACGGCGAGATCCCGCTGGGGCTGTTCTGCCGGCAGTCGAAGATCGCCGACCTCGACACCGAGGACCTGCTCGAGGTCACCAAGCAGGGCTTCGCGTTCTTCGAGGAGGCCTTCGACCACCCCTACGCGTTCGGCAAGTACGACCAGCTGTTCGTGCCGGAGTACAACATGGGCGCGATGGAGAACGCCGGGTGCGTGACCTTCCGCGACGAGTACCTCCCGCGCAGCCGCCAGGTCCGCTCCTTCTACGAGCAGCGCGCCAACACGATCCTGCACGAGATGGCGCACATGTGGTTCGGCGACCTGGTGACCATGCGGTGGTGGGACGACCTGTGGCTCAACGAGTCGTTCGCGGAGTGGGCCTCCCACCACGCCTCGACCAGGGCCACCCGCTACACCGAGGCGTGGACCGGGTTCACCAACGCCCGCAAGAACTGGGCCTACCGGCAGGACCAGCTGCCCAGCACCCACCCGATCGCGGCCGACAACTACGACCTCGAGGCCGTGGAGGTGAACTTCGACGGCATCACCTACGCCAAGGGCGCCTCGGCGCTCAAGCAGCTGGTGGCCTGGGTCGGCGAGGAGGAGTTCCTCGCGGGGCTGCGTCGCTACTTCAAGGCGCACGCGTTCGGCAACACCGAGCTCTCCGACCTGCTCGGCGCGTTGGAGGAGGCCTCGGGCCGCGAGCTGCGCTCCTGGGCCGACGAGTGGCTGACCACCTCCGGGGTCAACACGCTCAGCCCGGAGTTCGAGGTCGACGCCGCAGGCGCCTACACCGACTTCGCCGTCCGGCAGACCGCCCACCCGGACTTCCCGACCCTGCGCCGGCACCGCATCGGCATCGGCCTCTACGACCGCGAGGGTGAGCGGCTGGTCCGGCGTACGGCGGTCGAGGTCGACGTCCGCGGCGAGCGCACGGCGATCCCCGAGCTCGAGGGGCAGCGGCAGCCCGACCTGCTGCTGCTCAACGACGGCGACCTGACCTACGCCAAGATCCGGCTCGACGAGCGGTCGCTCGCCACCGTGGTGGCGGGCATCGACACGCTCGACGACTCCCTCGCCCGCGCCCTGTGCTGGGGTGCGGCCTGGGACATGACCCGCGACGCCGAGATGAGCGCCACCGACTTCGTCACGCTCGTCCTGCGCGGCATCGGCTCCGAGACCGACGTCATGGCCGTCACCCGGCTGCCGCTGTACGCCCGCGAGGCGGTCGAGAGCTTCAGCCACCCCGGCACCCGGGACCGGCTCCGGGCGACCTGGGAGACCGGGCTGCGCGAGCTGCTGCAGGCCGCCGAGCCGGGCAGCGACCACCAGTTGGCGTTCGCCCGGGCCTTCGCCTCGGCCGCGCGCAGCGACGACGCGCTCGACCTGGTGTCGGGCCTGCTCGACGGGACGGCGTCGGTCGACGGGTTGACCGTCGACGCCGACCTGCGCTGGACGCTGCTGGGCGCGCTCGCCGCCGCCGGCCGCGCCGATGAGGACGCGATCGCCGCCGAGCTCGCCCGCGACAACACCATCTCCGGGCAGGAGCGGGCGGCGGCCGCCCGCACCCTGCGCCCGACGGCGCAGGCGAAGGAGGAGGCCTGGGAGTTGGCGATCGTCCGCGACGACGTCCCGAACGAGACCCAGCGCAGCGTCGCGACGGCGTTCATGGCCCACGGCCAGGAGGAGGTCCTCGCGCCGTACCTCGAGCGCTACCTCGCCGCGGCGGAGACGCTGTGGGAGGAGAAGGGCGTGCAGCGGGCCTCGACCGCGCTCACCGCGATGTATCCGCGGCCGTTGACCGACGACGCGTCGGTGGCGCGGGTGCGCGAGTGGCTCGAGACCTCCGGGGCGAACCCGGCGGCGAAGCGCTACGTGCGCGAGGGGCTCGACGACGTGGAGCGGGCGCGACGCGCGCAGGAGCGCGACCGGGCGTGAGCCCGATCCGGTGAGGGGTCAGCCGCGGGCCTGGTGGGCCAGGGTCCGCAGCCCGCGGCTGATCCCCCCGACCAGGTCGCCCTCGGCGAGGTCGGCCTGCATGGCCAGCACGGCCAGGCGGACGTCCTCGTCGGTGAGCGTGCGCCGGACGACGGCGCCCGTCACCACCTCCAGGACCCGCGCGCGCGGGTCGACGAGCACCAGCACCGACCGATCGGGGACGACCAGAGCGGCGTGCAGGCGCTCAGCGAAGCCGCGGGGGTCACCCTCGGCCGCGCCGACGAACACCGAGAACTCGTAGCGGCTGACCGTCTCGGCCGAGCGGATCGCCTGATCGAGGGCGACCCGGTCGGCGGCACCCAGCACCTCACCAGCGGGCACTGGCACCACCGGTCTCCTCAGCGGAGCTCCCGGTGGCCGCTTCGACGCCCTTCTGCGGACCGCCGAGCCACGCCTGGCCCTGCTGCTGGCCCAACAGCTCGACCGCGGAGGAGTACCGGGCCGGACGGGAGGCGGAGAGGTAGGCGAGCACACCGATCACGAGGGTGGCGATCAGCGGCAGCACCAGCAGCACCAGGAGGAAGTCCAGCCCGGACACCGACTCCGTGGTGTCCCAGCCCTCGGGGACCGAGGCGGACGCGGGGGCGACCGTCGCCAGCACACCGGCGAGGGTGAGCGTCGTCACGATCGCCGCGCGGCGGCGGGCGCGGGCGGTGGGAGCGGGGAGGAAGCGCATGGTCGTCACGGTCCTCAGGGTACCGCTGAGGCTTGGGAGGCCCGCACCGGTCTCGTAGCCTCGCGGCCATGGATCTGCCCGACGTGTCCGCCTGTCAGCCCGACAACGCGGTCTCCTGCCGTCTGGTCTTCGACTGGACCGGCGACGAGACCCTCGCGTCGGCGGCGACGTTCCTGATCGGCAAACCGCTGGCCGTCCTCGCGATCGTCCTCATCGGCCTGCTGGCGCGCTGGTTGGCCCACCGGGCGATCACCCGGATCACCCGGCGGGCCGCGACCGGAGTCCCGGGCTCGGGGCTGCACGGGCTGACCCGCGGCAAGATCGGGCGTACCAGCCACCGCCCCGACACCAGCCCCGCCGCCGAGCGCCGCGTCCAGCGGGCCGAGACCATGGGGACGCTGCTCAAGAGCATCGCCTCGGGCGTGATCGCCGCGATCGTGATCGTGATGGTGCTCGCCGAGCTCGGCATCAACGTGGCGCCGATCATCGCCAGCGCCGGGATCGTCGGCCTGGCGCTCGGCTTCGGCGCCCAGAGCCTCGTGTCGGACTTCCTCGCCGGCATCTTCATGATCGTCGAGGACCAGTACGGCGTCGGCGACGTCGTCGACCTCGGCGACGCCTCCGGCACGGTCGAGGCGGTCTCGCTGCGCATCACCCGGCTGCGCGACGTCGACGGCACCGTCTGGTACGTCCGCAACGGCGAGATCATGCGCGTGGGCAACATGAGCCAGAACTGGGCCCGGGCGGTCATCGACGTACCGGTCGACTACGACGTCGACCTGACCAAGGTCAAGCGCGTCCTCGAGGAGGTCGCCCACGATCTGTGGGACGACGAGGACTACCGCGACGTCATCCTCGAGGAGCCCTCGGTCTGGGGCATGCAGACCCTCGACGCCACCGGCATCACCATGCGCGTCGCGGTCAAGACCAAGCCGCTCGAGCAGTGGGCCGTCGGCCGCGAGCTCCGCGCCCGGATCAAGACCCGCTTCGACCACGAGGACATCGCCATCCCCATGCAGCAGCTGCTCTTCAGCCGCACCCCCGCCCCCCACGGCGACCCGGCCACCGCCGACGCCGTCACCTCGACCCCGGAGGGCTGAGGGTGGCACCGGTTTCGCCACATATGTGGCGAAACCGGTGCTGTGTACACGTTCCTGCCGGCGTGTCGCCCAGGAACCTGCACACAGACCTCGTCAGGAGAGGCTGGCGTTCAGGCTGATGTCGACGCCGGCGAGCGCCTTGCTGACCGGGCAGTTGGCCTTGGCGCCCTCGGCGAACTCCTGGAACTGGTCGGCCGTGATGCCCTCGACGTCGCCGACGACGGTGATCACGATGCCGGTGATGCCGGTGCCCGGGGTCAGCTCGACCTCGGCGGTGGTCTTCAGCGAGGTGGGCGGGGTGCCGGCCTTGCCGAGCGCGGCGGAGAGCGCCATCGAGAAGCACGACGAGTGCGCGGCGGCGATGAGCTCCTCGGGGCTGGTCTTGCCGCCGGGCTGCTCGGCGCGGGCGACCCAGGTGACGTCGAAGGTGCCGACGCCGCTGGACTCCAGGGCAACGCGCCCCGCGCCCTCGGCGAGGCTGCCCTGCCAGTCGGTCGTGGCGGTGCGGGTGGTGGCCATGCGTGATGCTCCTTCGTGGTCGGGAGGCGGACGGGTCCGTCCGTCGCGAGTCTCGCACGGTCGCATCGAACCCGCGCCCGACCCCGCTCCCCGGCCGGGCGCTACCCCGCGTTGGGCACAATGGGCGCCGTGAGCTTCTACGAGGAGATCGGCGGGTACGACACCATCCACAGGATCGTGGAGGTGTTCTACGCCGGCGTCGCCGAGGACGAGCTGCTGCGCCCGATGTATCCCGAGGAGGACCTGGGTCCGGCGGCCGAGCGGTTCACGCTCTTCCTGTGCCAGTACTGGGGCGGTCCGACCACCTACTCCGAGCGGCGCGGCCACCCGCGCCTGCGGATGCGGCACGCGCCGTACGCCGTCACGGTCGCGGCCAAGGACCGCTGGCTGCACCACTTCCGCGCCGGCCTGGACGCCGTGGAGCTGACGCCGGAGCAGGACGCGCAGTTCTGGGACTACGCCCAGCACGCCGCGCAGTTCATGGTCAACACCTTCGACGAGGGCGCCGATGTCGTCGCCGCCCCCGAGGCCGGCGGCACCGGGCTCCAGCGCGACTGAACCGGTCCCGCGGCTGGGTACGGTCGCGGCGTGAGCCGACCACGCCTGCGCCGTACCCTCGCCCGTCTCGTCCTGCGCGCGGCCGGGTGGCGCACCGTGGGCGAGGTCCCGGAGCGCGGCGTACTGGTCGGCGCGCCGCACACCTCCAACTGGGACTGGGTCCTGACCCTGCTGCTGGGCTGGTCCTACGGGATCCGCATCGGGCTGCTGGTCAAGGTCGAGTTGTTCCGCGGACCGCTCGGACCGCTGCTGCGCGCCACCGGCGCGATCCCGCTGGACCGCGCGAACCCGCGCGCGACCGTCGACGACCTCCTGCGCCAGGCGCAGGGCGAGGCGCCCTTCCTGCTCGGGATCGCCGCGGAGGGCACCCGCAGTCGCGGCGAGTACTGGAAGTCGGGGTTCTACCGGATCGCGCGCGAGAGCGGCCTGCCGATCACGCTCGCGTTCCTCGACGTCCCGTCGCGCACCGTGGGCTGGGGTCCGACGTTCCACCCGACCGGCGACGTGCGCGCCGACATGGATCGGGTGCGGGCCTTCTACGCCGACAAGCGCGGCTTCAAGCCGGCCGCGTTCACACCGCCGCGGCTGCGCGAGGAGGACCGCGCCGAGCCCGCGGACCGCGCGGACCCCGCCGACTGACCCGCGCTCAGCCCGCGACCAGCGGCGCCAGCCGCTCGCGGTGGGTCTCGTCGAACGGCAGCGAGCGACCAGCCCGGCGGTCGAAGCGCACGATCGTCACCTCGCCCCGGGCGTACACCGCGGCGCCCTCGTCGGCGGAGTCGCGGATCTCGGAGGCGATCGTCAGCGAGCTGCGGCCGAGCCGGGTGATCCGCGAGACCACCTGGTAGGGCCGGCTGCGGAACAGCACCGGACGCAGGTAGTCGACGTCGGTCCCGGCGACGACGACCCATACGGGCCGCTCGTCCGGCTCCCGCAGGGTGCCGAGGAACGCCACCCGGGACTCCTGGAGGTACTCGAAGTACTTCACGTTGTTCACGTGCCCGTAGGCGTCGACGTCGGACCACCGCACCTGCAGGTCGTAGGTCAGTCCCGGGCCCGCCGGCAGTGGCGCGCACCGGCGGCGGTCGGTCGGCCGCAGCGGCGGGGTCCCCTCGTCGAGGAAGGCGCCCAGCACCTCCCGCTCCCGAGCGGTGAGCCGGCGCGGCCGCTCCTCGGCGAAGACGTACGGGGTGAGCACCGACCGCGCACGCAGATAGACGGTGCGGCTGCCGTCGGGCTCCTCGTCGAAGATCTCGTACGCCATCGTGAACGTCGCCGCCCGCACCTCGGTCACCCAGGTCTGGATCGTGACCGGCTCCGCGCGGTAGGTGAGGGGTGCGAGGTAGTCGACCTCGTGGCGCACCACGACGACCCCCTCGGCCAGGTCCTCTCCCCCGCGCACCGGCGCGTGGTTGACCAGCATGTCGATCCGCGCCTCCTGCAGGTAGTCGACATAGGTCACATTGTTGACGTGGGCGAGCAGGTCCATGTCGGCCCAGCGCAGCGGGCAGGAGTAGGTGTGACGCACCTATCGATCCTCGCAGAGGCCCGTCCTCGTAGGCTTATGGCATCCACCACAGATCGAAAGGCACATCCATGCCCGAGGCAGTGATCGTCAGCGCCGCGCGTACCCCCATCGGCCGCGCCAACAAGGGTTCGCTCAAGGACTTCCGTCCCGACGACCTCAGCGCACTGATCGTCCAGGCGGCGCTCGACAAGGTGCCCGCGCTCGACCCGAAGACCATCGACGACCTGATCCTCGGGTGCGGCCTGCCCGGCGGCGAGGCCGGCAACAACATGGGCCGCAACGTCTCGGTCCTCCTCGGTCTCGACGAGGTGCCCGGCACCACGATCACCCGCTACTGCTCCTCGTCGGTGCAGACCACGCGGATGGCCTTCCACGCCATCAAGGCCGGTGAGGGCGACGCGTTCATCTCCGCCGGCGTCGAGACGGTCTCGCGGTTCCAGTTCGGCACCTCCGACCACATCCCCAACACCCACAACCCGAAGTTCGACGAGGCCAAGGAGCGCACCAAGGCCGCGGCCGAGGGTGGCCAGGTGTGGAGCGACCCGCGCGAGCAGGGCCTGCTGCCCGATGTCTACATCGCGATGGGCCAGACCGCGGAGAACGTCGCCACCATGCGCGGCCTCGACCGCAAGGTCCTCGACGAGTTCGCCGTCCGCTCCCAGAACCTCGCCGAGCAGCGCATCAGCGAGGGCTTCTGGGCCCGCGAGATCACCCCGGTCACGCTGGCCGACGGCACGGTCGTCTCCGCCGACGACGGCCCGCGCGCCGGCGTCACCTACGACGCGATCTCCAAGCTCGACCCGGTCTTCCGTCCCGACGGCGTCGTGACCGCAGGCAACTGCTGCCCGCTCAACGATGGCGCCGCCGCGGTCGTCATCATGTCCGACACGAAGGCCGCCGAGCTCGGGCTCACCCCGCTCGCGCGCATCGTCTCCACCGGCGTCTCGGGCCTCTCCCCCGAGATCATGGGCATGGGCCCCGTCGAGGCGAGCAAGCGCGCGCTGAAGAACGCCGGCATGACGATCGACGACATCGACCTGGTCGAGATCAACGAGGCGTTCGCCGCCCAGGTCGTGCCGTCGGCCGAGGACCTCGGCGTCGACTGGGACAAGCTCAACGTCAACGGCGGCTCCATCGCCGTGGGCCACCCCTTCGGCATGACCGGCGCCCGCCTGCAGGCGACGATGCTCAACTCGCTGGACTGGCACGACAAGTCCACCGGCCTGATCACCATGTGCGTCGGCGGTGGCATGGGCATGGCGCTCATCCTCGAGCGCGTCTGACCCGGCGTACGCCGCTGCGACGGCCCGCGACCTGCCTTCAGGTCGCGGGCCGTTGTGCGTCCAGCACCGCCTCGACGGCCACGAGCACGGAGACCCGGTCGCCGATCAGCAGCCGCCCGCCATCGAGCGGGATGTTGAAGTCGATGCCGAAGTCCTTGCGGTTGATCTCGGTCGTCGCCTCGACCCCGACCCGGCGCTCCCCGTCCGGACCGGTCGCCGTGCCGAGGATCGCCACATCGAGCACCACCGGACGCGTCACCGCCCTGATCGTGAGCAGCCCGCGGGCCCGCGTGCCGTCGTACTCGGTGCTGACGAAGCGCATCGGGCCGCTCTCCTCGACGCCGAAGAAGTCGCGGGAGCGCAGATGGGCGTCACGCTCCTCGTCGCGGGTGTCGACCGAGTTGAGGTCGACCAACCCGCTGGCCCGCAGACCGGTCGGGGTGCCGTCGGAGACGAGGACCCCCTCGAACGAGGTGAACTCGCCGCGCACCCGGCTCATCAGGTGGCGCACGGCGAAGGTGACCAACGAGTGGCGCGGGTCGATGACCCACACGCCGGCGGGCAGACGGACGGTCATCTGCCCTCCCCATAATGGTCGAGGATTCAACTACTCCGCGATATCGTGGAACCCATGAGCTCCCGACCCGTCCGCTGGCTCTCCTCCGACCAGCAGCTGGCCTGGCGCTCGTACGTCGTCGGCAGCACCCTGCTGCTGGCGAAGCTGGACCGCGAACTGCGCGACGCCTTCGGCATCGCGCTCCCAGAGTACGAGATCCTCGTCCGGCTGTCCGAGGCTCCGCACGGCCGGCTGCGGATGTCGGCGCTGGCCGACAGCATGTGCCACTCCCGCAGCCGGGTCACCCACACCGTCAAGCGCCTGGAGCGGCGCGACCTGGTCGCACGGACGGCCAGTGACGCCGACGGTCGTGGCGTCGAGGCCGTGCTGACCGCCGCCGGGCGCGCGCTGTTGGAGCGGGCGGCACCGGTGCACGTCGAGGGCGTACGCCGGCACTTCGTCGACGTCGTCAGTCCCGAGGACCTCGCGGCCGTCGGGCGCGCCTTCGGCACCGTCGCCGACGACCTGGTGACCGAGCACCCGGCCGCCGACATCCGCTGACGGGCGCCCGTCCGCGGATCCCCCGCGACCGGGCGCCCCGCACTCACTCCCGGGTGAGGCGCCGGTGGGTGACCCGATGCGGGCGGGCGGCGTCGGCGCCGAGCCGCTCGATCTTGTTCTCCTCGTAGGCGGCGAAGTTGCCCTCGAACCAGAACCACTGGGCGGGGTTCTCCTCGGTGCCCTCCCAGGCCAGGATGTGGGTCGCCACGCGGTCGAGGAACCACCGGTCGTGGGAGGTCACCACCGCACAGCCGGGGAAGTCGAGCAGCGCGTCCTCGAGCGAGGACAGCGTCTCCACGTCCAGGTCGTTGGTCGGCTCGTCGAGGAGCAGCAGGTTGCCGCCCATCTTCAGGGTGAGCGCGAGGTTGAGCCGGTTGCGCTCCCCACCGGAGAGGACGCCGGCCTTCTTCTGCTGGTCGGGGCCCTTGAAGCCGAACGAGGCGACGTAGGCGCGGCTGTTCATCTCGAAGTTGGCGACCTTGATGAAGTCGAGCCCGTCGGAGACGACCTCCCAGACGTTCTTCTCCGGGTCGATGCCGCCGCGGCTCTGGTCGACGTAGGAGATCTTGACCGTCTGGCCGATCTTCAGCTCGCCGCTGTCGGGCTCCTCGTTGCCGGTGATCATGCGGAACAGCGTGGTCTTGCCGACGCCGTTGGGGCCGATGACGCCGACGATGCCGGCGCGCGGCAGGGTGAAGGACAGGTCGTCGATCAGGACGCGGTCGCCGAAGCCCTTGGTGAGATTGTGTGCCTCGAGCACCACGTCACCCAGCCGCGGGCCGGGCGGGATGTTGATGTCGGCGGTGTCGATCTTGCGCGCCTTGTCGGCCTCGGCGGCGAGCTCCTCGTAGCGGGCGAGACGGGCGCGGCTCTTGGTCTGGCGGGCCTTGGCGTTGGAGCGGACCCACTCCAGCTCCTTCTCGAGCATCTTGGCGCGCTTGGCGTCCTTCTGCCCCTCGATCTTGAGGCGCTCCTTCTTGGTCTCCAGGTAGGTGGAGTAGTTGCCCTCGTAGCCGTGGATCGAGCCGCGGTCGACCTCGGCGATCCACTCGGCGACGTTGTCGAGGAAGTACCGGTCGTGGGTGACGGCGAGGACCGCACCGGGGTAGTTCTTCAGGTGGCCCTCGAGCCACTGCACGGACTCGGCGTCCAGGTGGTTGGTGGGCTCGTCGAGCAGCAGCAGGTCGGGCTGCTGGAGGAGGAGCTTGCACAGCGCGACCCGGCGCCGCTCACCACCGGAGAGGTGGTCGACCACCGCATCCGGCGGCGGGCAGCGCAGCGCGTCCATCGCCTGGTCGAGCCGGCTGTCGAGGTCCCACGCACCCGCGTGGTCGAGGTCGGTCTGCAGGTCGCCCATCTCGGCGAGCAGGGTGTCGAAGTCGGCGTCGGGGTCGGCCATCTGCTCCGAGATCGCGTTGTAGCGGTCGAGCTTGGCCTTGATCTCGCCGACGGCCTCCTCGACGTTCTCGAGGACGGTCTTGCCCTCGGTCAGGGGAGGCTCCTGCTGCAGCATGCCCACGGTCGCCTCGGGGTCGAGGATGGCATCGCCGTTGGAGGGCTGGTCGAGACCCGCCATGATCCGCAGCAGGGTCGACTTGCCCATGCCGTTGGGTCCGACGACACCGATCTTCGCCCCGTGCAGGAACGAGAGGGTGACGTTGTCGAGGATGACCTTCTCCCCGTGCGCCTTGCGGACGTTGCGCAGCGTGAACACGTACTCAGCCATGGGTCGAACCCTACGGCCGGTGGGCCGATCCGACCGAACCGGCCCACCGCCCGCGGTCCGGCTCAGGCGGCGGGCATCGGCTCGCCCTCGCTCGTCAGCGCCGGACCCCACGGGTCCTCGCCGTGGTTGAGCTCCTTGACCACCGGGTCCTGATCGGCCGGCTGCCGCTCCTCCCGCGACGTGCGGGTGAAGACCGTCGTACCCCGGCTGAGGTCGTGCCCGACGTAGGTCGCGTCGACGACGAGAGTGGTGGAGACCGACCCGTCGTCGCGCTCCCACACGTCGGTCTTGAGCCGGCCGCGGACCACGACCGGGTCGCCCTTGTGGACCGATCGGGCCACGTTGGCGCCGAGGGTGCGCCAGGCGTTGACGGTGTACCACGACGTCTCGCCGTCGTGGTAGTCGTTGCCCTTGCGGTAGCGCGGCGTGCAGCCGACGCGCAGTTTGGTCATGGTCGTCGTGCCGGCCTCGATGGTCTCCGGGTCGGTGCCGACCCAGCCCTGCAGGACGACGTAGGTGTCGTACATCGGGCGTACCTCCTCCAGTGCGATCACGGATGTGAGGAGGAGCATCGCGGCGCGAGCCGGACACCGGCCGGCCCCACGGCGGACCTGGGGACGGCGGTGGCAGCACCGCCGGCTGGGGACCACGGACGGTCGCGGCCCGCCGGTCCGTGCGCTACTTCAGCGCGGTGTCGAGGCCGGTACGGGTCGTGCGGCAGCTGTCGAGCTCGGCCTGGACCGGCGTGACCACCAACCGGTGGACCACGTCCCGCACCGCCGCCTCGAGGCGCCGCCGGGCCCGGCGCGCGGTCGAGCGGGCGGCCAGCCCGGAGGCCAGTCGCCCGAGCACCGTCAGCACGATCCCGGCGACCAGGCCGGCGAGGGCGAGCAGCACCGGGAGCGACATGCCCGCGGCGCGCGGGGGTTCGGGAGCATCGCCGCCGGTCAGCGCGACGACACCGAGGAAGGCCAGCCAGCCGGCGCCGCCCAGCGCGGTGAGGAAGCCGAGGACCTGCAGCACCTGCAACAGTCGGGCCCACGCCGGCAGCCGGTCGGTGCCGAGGTCGACGCCCGCCACCGCGCGGTCGAGCGAGTCCTCGAGTTCGGGGAGGGTGTCGGTCGAGGCGGCGCGGACCGCCGCGCCCCACCGCGGAGCGAGGCCGGCGGTGAGGTCGTCGACGGCGTCCCGGACGGCGGTGTCGATCCGGGCGCGGTGCAGGGGGGTGCGACCGCCGGCGCCGGCGGCGAGGGGATCACGGCGACGGGAGAACGCCGAGATCAGCGGCCACGTGGTCGTCCGGCGGGTGCGCTGGCGTACGGAGGTCTCGACCGCCTCGACCACCGCCGGGACACCGGCAGCATCGACGCAGGCCGCCACGAGTCCCGCGGTGCGGGCGTCGTCGAACGCGGCCGCCGGCGCGGGTCCGCTGACCTCCGACAACCCCTCGGCGGCGCCCAGGACGTCGGCGAGCAGCCGTGCGTTCACAGCGTCCTTGGCCTGCACGCGCCGGGCGATGTGGCCGCGGAGCTCGTCGATGCCGGTGCCGTCCTTGGCGGAGGTCACGATCAGCGGGACGTCGGGCAGCCCGTCGGCGTCGAGCAGTCGGCGGCAGTCGGCGACCATCGCCTCGCGCCGCTCGACCGGCACCTCGTCGATGTGGTTGAGCACGATCAGCATCACGTCGCCGTGGCCCGCCAGCGGCTTGAGGTAGCGGTCGTGGATCGCCGCGTCGGCGTACTTCTGCGGGTCCAGCACCCACACGAGCAGATCGGCGAGCGCGACCAGCCGCTCGACCTCGAGGTGATGGGAGACCTCGGTGGAGTCGTGGTCGGGCAGGTCGAGCAGCACCAGCCCGTCGAACTCGTTGTCGGAGCGGCCGCGGGTGTCGAGCATGGAGTCGCGCGTGACCCGGTGACGCGGCGGGATCTCCAGCCAGTCGAGCAGCGGGTCGGCGCCGGCACCGCCCCACACGCACGCGGTCGCCCACGACGTCGTCGGGCGTCGTACGCCGACCGCGGCGATGTCGAGGCCGGTCAGGGCGTTGAAGGTCGACGACTTGCCCGAGCCCGTCGCGCCGCCGATCGCCACGACGGTGTGGTCGGCAGAGAGCTGCAACCGGCGTCCGGCCCGCTGCACCACCGTGTCGGCGTGGGCGAGCTCGGGGCCGTCCAACCGTCCCCGCGCCGCCGCGACCGCGGCGTCGAGACCGGACACGCGGTCGGAGACCGACGTCGTGCCTCCGAGCAGCCGCCGGGCCTTCTCCATCAAGCTCACGCATATCCCCCTTCGGGCGCGGCGAAGCGCACGTCGTCGACCCGCCGCGTCACCTCACGCAGTCGTGCGGCGCCCTCCGGGTCGATCCCGAGGGCGTCGACGACCTCGTCGAACCGCCGGCGCTCCTGGGCGAGCAGCCCCTCGACGCGTCGCTCGAGATCGCGCCGGGCGCGCTCGGCGAGCCGGCGTACGGCCTGGTCGCCGAAGACGGCCTCGAGGACCTTCTGCGCGACCGCCGCGGTGCCGCCGGCCACCCCGACCTCGGCGCCGGTGATTCCGCCGGTGCTGGCGAAGACGACCATCATCAGCGAGACGCCCAGCCCGTTGACGCCGAAGGCGAGGAAGCGCGCGGTGCCGCGCTTGCCGGCGCCCTCGGCCCGGACCATCTCGACCACGCCCTCCTGCCACGCGCGGACCTCGGCCTCCGCCTGCCGCCGCAGTGTCCGCGAGGCCCGCCCGAGCTCGGCGGGCACGGACTCCGACAACGCCCGCCCGGCGTCCGTGCCGCGCCAGGCACGGTCGGTGGCCTCCGCAGCACGCTCGGCGTGCTCGATGATCAGCGACTCCAGGCCCGACTCGACCGCGACTGCGACCCGCTCGATCTGCTGGGAGCGGCCACGCAGGCCAGCGACGACCCGATCGCGCAGCTGGCTCACACGTGACTCCAGGGCGCGCAGCAGGTCGCCGGTGCCGACGAACTCCTGCCACCGCACGAGCACCTCGCCGCGCAGCAGGTTGCCGCTCCTGACCGCCTCGGCGACCTCGCGCTGCGCGTCGTCGTACGCCGTGTCGACCGCGGCCCGCAGCCGGGTGACCGCCTCGGCCTGCTCGGCCAGGGCGTCGGCGAGCGGGTGGGTGCGGCGCGACAGGCTGCGGATCGCCCCATCGAGGGTCTGGCGCACCACCGCCGCGCGGGCACCGGCGTCGGCGGCCAGCATCTCCAACCAGGAGCGGATGTCGGCCACCGCGTCGACCGGGAGCAGACCCTCGTCGTCGACCTGGCCCTCGGGTACGGCGAACAGCGGCGAGTCGCGCAGGCCGCGGGCGGTGAGCATCCGGGCGAGGTGTCCGCTGACCTCCTCGACGGCCTCGGGCCGGGTGCGATCGAGGACGACGGCGACCGCGGTGCTGCGCTCGGCGGCCGCCTTGAGGAACTCCCACGGCACCTGGTCGGCGTAGCGCGCGGCGGAGGTGACGAACAACCACAGGTCGGCCGCGGCGAGCAGCTGGGCGGCCAACTGCCGGTTGCGCTCCTCCACCGAGTCGATGTCAGGGGCGTCGAGGATCGCCAGGCCGGGAGGCACGTTGTCGGAGGCGACCAGCTGGAGCTTGCCGGTGTCGGTGCTGGCGTCGGCGGTGCGCTCCAGATCGGGCAGGATGCGCGACTGATCGAACCACGCCACGTCGCTGGGGTGGTGGACCAGCACCGGCGACCGGGTGGTCGGGCGCAGCACACCCGAGAGCGAGACGCGGCTGCCCACCAGCGAGTTGACCAGGGTGGACTTGCCGGCGCCGGTCGACCCACCCACGACGGTCAGCAGGGGCGCGTCGATCTGGATCAGCCGCGGGAGTACGTAGTCCTCGAGCTGGGCGATGAGCTCGTCGCGGGCGGCGCGGTGGGCGGCCACGCCGGGCACCTCGAGCGGGAGCGGTGCGTTGCGCAGCACCTCGCGCAGCCGGACGAGCGCGGTGAGCATGTCGGTCGCGGGCTTCGTGGTGGTCACCGGATGCCCCCCGCAGGTTGCGGTACGCCACCGGGCCCGGGGGCCGGCAGGACCAGCGCCGGGCGGAGCGCCCGGAGGCGGTCGACCAGCTCCTGCCCGCGGGCGGCGAAGTCGGCCGGCGCCACCCCGCGCAGGTAGCGGTCGTGGAGGAAGCCCAGCTCGGTGGCGGTGGCCTGGAACTCCGCAACCGTCTCGGCGGCCTGCGCGCCGGCGACGGCGCGGGCGTGGCGGCGGGCGGCGTACCGCGCGGGCAGCCGGACCAGCCACGGCACCTCGTGGGGCAGCACGAACCCGCGCCGGACGCAGTCGGCGAGCGAGCGGGTCAGCATCTGCCCCTCCCGGCGCCGGACCCACAGCGCGAGGGCGACGACCACGAAGAACGCCGGGACCATCAGGAAGACGTAGGTCAGCAGGAACCCGGCACCGTCGGCCCAGAAGACCGACCCGTTCCACAACGCGTGTGTCGCCACGGCCACCGCGTACCCGAGGACCGGTGCGCCGAACCGGACGGCCCGGGAGCGGGAGTAGCAGGCGAGCCCGACGCCGATGCCGAGGAAGACGGTGAAGAAGGGGTGGGCGAAGGGGCTGAAGATGCCGCGGACGACGAACGTCGCCGTGGTCTCCTCCAGGCCGCCGGGGCCCGTGCCGTCGCCGACGTACGCCGCGGCGTAGTAGAGGATGTTCTCGGTGAAGGCGAAGCCGATGCCGACCATCCCGGCGTAGACGACGCCGTCGAGCACCCCGTCGATCTCGTGCCGGCGGAACCACACCAGCAGCAGGATGAACAGCCCCTTGGCCGCCTCCTCGGTGAACGGGGCGACTAGCGCCGCGGACACCGACTCGGGTCGGCCGAAGAGCACGGCGTCGACGACCTGGAAGATCAGCGCCACCGAGGTCGCGACGAAGGCGCCCCAGGCGAGGCCGGCGAGCAGCAGACCGCGGGGCTCGGGCTCGTAGCGATCGAGCCACATGAACGACGCCACGAGCGGGCCGACCGGCACCGCCGCGAGCAGGACGCCGATCGCGATCGCGCCGGGCGCGCCGGCGCCGAGGAGCACGACGGCCATCACCCCGGCGCCGAGCAGCACCGCCACGGCCACGAGGACCGTGAAAGCGACGCTGTGACGACGACGGACTGGCATGGCCCGAACCCTATCGGTCGCGGTCGGGAGCCGACGTAGGCTGGACGTGTGAACGAGGAGCCGCGCACCGAGACCCACGATCCCGCCGTCCCCGAGGCCTACGCCGCGTTCATGCGGACCGGCTGGGGCGACCGCGAGCTGGACCTGCCCCGGCACCCGGTCGCCGACCGCGCCGCCGAGCGCCGTCGGCGGTTGGCGGAGATGGTCCCCGGCGAGCGCCTGGTGCTGCCGGCGGGCGGCTACAAGGTGCGCGCCAACGACACCGACTACCGGTTCCGGCCCGACACCGCCCACACCCACCTCTCGGGCAACCAGACCTCCGACGCGGTCCTGGTGATCGAGGACGACGAGGCCGTGCTCTACGCCCGCCCGCGCTCCTCGCGCGAGACCGACGAGTTCTTCCGGGACCGCCAGTACGGCGAGCTGTGGGCCGGGCGGCGCCCGTCTCTCGGCGAGCTCTCCGACTCCCTGGGCATCGAGTGCCGCCACCTCGACGACCTCGACGCGTCGCTGCGTACGCCGGGCAAGACCCGCGTGCTGCGCGGGGTCGACTCCCGCATCGACGCGACCGTGGAGCCCGACGAGGGTCAGGACCGCGAGTTCGCCCGGGTCGTCTCGGAGCTGCGGCTGGTCAAGGACGACTGGGAGATCGGGCAGCTGCAGGAGGCCTGCGACATCACCACGCTCGGCTTCGAGGACTGCGTGCGGGAGTGGGACCGCGTCCTCGAGATGGGCGAGCGGTGGATCGAGGGCACGTTCTTCCGGCGCGCCCGGGCGATGGGCAACGACATCGGCTACGACTCCATCGTCGGCGGCGGCCGGCACGCGACGACCCTGCACTGGATCGAGAACTCCGGTCCGATCGTTCCCGGTGAGCTCGTGCTGCTCGACATGGGCGTCGAGGCCTCGAGCCTCTACACCGCCGACGTCACGCGCACCCTGCCCGTGTCGGGCACCTGGACGCCGCTGCAGCGCGAGCTCTACCAGCTCGTGCTCACCGCCCAGCAGGCCGGCATCGACGCCGTCCGCCCCGGCGCCCGCTTCCTCGACGCCCACGACGCCGCGATGAGCGTGATCGCGCACGGCCTCGACGACATGGGGCTGTTGCCGGTCCCGGCGGAGGAGGCGCTCTCCCCCGACTCCAAGGTCTACGCCCGGTGGACGCTGCACGGCACCAGCCACATGCTCGGCATGGACGTCCACGACTGCGCCCGCTCCGCGCCGGAGACCTACCCGCGCGGCGACCTCGCCGAGGGCATGGTGCTGACCGTCGAGCCGGGGCTGTACTTCCAGGAGGACGACCTGCTCGTGCCCGAGGAGCTGCGCGGCATCGGCATCCGGATCGAGGACGACATCCTCGTCACCGCCGACGGCCACCGGAACCTCTCCGCCGCCCTCCCCCGCGAGCCCGACGAGGTCGAGTCCTGGATGGACCGCCTGCGTAGGGAGGGCTGATCCGTCGTGCGAGTGGTCTACTACACGGCGATGACCCTCGACGGGTTCCTCGCGACCGAGGACCACTCGCTGGAGTGGCTCTTCCCGCACGACATCGACCAGTCCGGCCCGGGCGGCTTAGAACCCTTCATCGGGTCGGTCGGCGCGATCGTGATGGGCGCGAACACCTACGCCTGGCTGCAGGAGCACGGCGAGGCCGAGCAGCCCGGCGGCGACCCATGGCCGTACGACGTCCCCGCGTGGGTGCTCACCCACCGCGACCTCGCGCCGTTCCCGGGCAAGGACATCCGCATCACCGCCGCGGGGGTCGAGCAGGTGTATGCCGACGCCGCCGCGGCCGCCGGTGATCGGGACCTGTGGGTCGTGGGCGGGGGCGGGATCGCCGCTCAGTTCGCAGCGCACGGACTGCTCGACGAGGTGCAGGTCGCGATCGCGCCGGTCACCATCGGCGCCGGTACGCCGCTGCTGCCGGCGCACGTCGAGTTGCGCCTCGAGAGCGCCCACCGCAACCGGGACTTCGTGGTCGCGACCTACGCCGTCCTCGGATCGGACCGACCCGAGGACTGACCTGGGGGTTGACGCGGCGTTGGCGCGGCCTTGGCGGGCGGTGACTACCACCGGAGGGACCTGCCCCTTCCCTGTCGGAGGTCGCCGTGCGTCCCTCCTCGAGCACGCCTCGCCGCCTCGTGGTCGGCGTGTGCGTGGCTCTGGCCGGGGCCGCGGGGCTGCTCGCTCCGGCCGCGCCCGCGCGGGTCGCACCGGCGTACCCGCCCAGCGGCTCCACCCTGGTGGTCGAGCCGCCGCGCCGACCACCGCGCGCTGCCTGGACCCAGGCGGCCGGCGGTCCGGCCGACTCCCCGCACCGGAGGTTCGGCCCGGAGCGGGCGTTCGACCTGGCCTCGCGGCCGGGCGCGCCCCACACGCTGTACCTCAACTTCACCGGACACGACGTGAGCGATAGCGTCTGGGAGCCGCTCACAACGACGACGGACGGACGGATCCCACCCTGGGACCTGGACGGCGACCGGAGTTCGTTCTCGACCGTGGAGCGGCGGGTGATCATCGCCGTATGGGAGGCGGTGGCCGAGGACTTCGCGCCGTTCGACGTGAACGTGACCACCCGGCCGACACCCGTCGCGGACCTGATCCGCGACCGCGTCGACGACACCCGGCACGGGTCGATGGTCGTGGCCACCGACGACTCGCGGATCTTCGCCTCGACCTGCCGGGGTTGCAGCGGCCTGGCCTTCCGGTCGGTCGTGGACCGCGTGGACCAGAACCTCGGGATGCGGACCGGGTTCGCGATCATCGGCAGCGGCTGGGGACACCCGACGATCCAGCGCTACCTCGGCGACGCGATGTCGCACGAGGCGGGCCACCACTTCGGACTCGCCCACCGGGGCCTGAACGGCGCGACCTACCACCCCGGCAACGCCGGGTGGGCTCCCCTGATGGGAGCCAGCACGGGCCTCTACCTGACCCAGTGGTCCGACGGCAGGTACGCCGGGGCCCCGCCCGGGGGCCGGGATCCCGCCGACCTGGAGACCATCGCCGCCACCGCTGGCTTCACCCCCGACGACCACGGCGGCACCGCGGCGACCGCCACCCCCATCGGCCCCGCCGCTGTGGTCGCGGGCCTCATCGGTGGCAGCGAGGACGGAGGCCCGGACCTGGACGTGTTCCGGCTCGCCGCGCCTGGACCGGTCCGCGTCCAGGTGACTGCGACCGGCTTCCCGCCGAACCTCGTGCCGGTGCTGACGGCGCGGTCGATCGGGTCGGCGCGAACGGCCTCGGGCGTGGACACGCGTCGCGTCACCGTGCCCGCACGCCGCCTCCCGGGTGCCGCCGCACGCTCGGCAGCCGCCACGCTGACGTCGTCGACGGTGCTCACGCCCGACCGCGGGCCGACATGGCTGCTGGAGGTCAGCGGTGGCGTCCTGCCCGGCGCCCCGTCGGCGTACGGATCGGTCGGGCACTACCGGCTGACGACGACACCCCTGCCGCGCCGTGCACGGTTGCGGCTGCGACCCCGGCCGGTCCGGGCCCGCGGCATCGCTCGCCCCGGCCGGCGCTACAGCGCGCGGGTCGTACGGCGCACGGGCGGCTACGCACCGTTCGCGTGGAACGCTCAGGGTCTCCCCCGCGGTCTGAAGATCGATCCGCGCACCGGCCGGGTCCGGGGCCACGTGCGCCGGTCCGCCATCCGTACGCGACCGGTCACCCGGATCACGGTGACCGACGCGGCGGGGGCACGCGCCACGGTGCGCACCCGGATCTCGCTCAGGTCCGGCCGCCGCTGACGACGTCTTCCACAAGTCAACGAGGTTCGTGCGGCTGCGCCGGTGTACGGCGCTGACTCGGACCAGCCGGTTATGTGGGCGACGCTGGGTCCGTTGCACCTATGGTGGTGCGAACCCGGCCCGAAGGAGCTGAAGAATGCACCGCTTCGGTCGCGCAGTATTGCCCACGGTGGACCTCGACGCTGCTATCGAGTGGTACGAAGCGGCTCTCGGCTTCGGTGTCGTCTACGACGAGGAGATCTTCCCCGGGTTCCGATCGGTCCACGTCGGTCTCGCAGGTGCTCACGACCCCGGCGTCTGGCTGTTCCCGAGCGACACCAGCAGCCGGGTCGAACACCCCTCCCTTGTGCTCTACACCGGCGACATCGAGTCGTCCGAAGCACGGCTGGGTCGGGTCGACGCCGACGTCGTGCGGCCCCTCCAGGGGGAGCCTGGCAGTCGTTCCCTGCAGGTTCGCGACCCGTCCGGCAACATCATCGTGCTCGCGGAGATGTGACCGCAGAGACCCTCCGAGGTCGAGTCCGGATCCGACGCGGAGCGGTACCGGGACCTCGTCGCCCACTACACTCCCCGGCGGGATCCTCAAGCCCGCCTCCGTAGCTCAGGGGACAGAGCAGCGGCCTTCTAATCCGCCGGTCGAAGGTTCGAATCCTTCCGGGGGCACCGCGTCACCGCTGCACCAGCGCGGCCAGCTGGTCGGCGGTGCGCTCGGCCCAGTCGGGGTCGGGGGTGCCGCGCCGCAGGGACACCGCCAGGTAGGCGCCGACGACGACGTCGAGCAGCAGGTCCGCGTCGAGGTCGTCGAGCAGCACGCCCGCTTCGATGTCGCCGGCGACCAGGTCGCGCACGGGTGCGATGCCCGACTCCAACGAGGAGCGGAGCGCGCGGCTGAACTCGGGGTCCCGGCCGGTCAACACGGCAGCGACCCCGCCGGGACCGACCCCGTCGGCGAGGACCTCGGCCGTACGCCGCAGCACCCACGCGATCCGGTCGCGGGCACGGTCAGTGTCGGGTGGCGGCCCCGCCTCGGTGACGTCCCCGAGCACAGCGGCCAGCAGCGCCGCGCGGTCGCGGTAGCGCCGATAGATCGTCGTCCGCGCGATCCCTGTGCGCGCCGCGACGGCCGCGACGTTGACCGCGGCCGGCCCCTGCTCGAGCAGCAGCTCGCGGGCTGCGGTGCGGATCGCGTCATCGGTCGCCGGCCGGCGCGGCCGCCCACGGGCGGCGCTCGAGTGATCGGCCATCGCGGGAATATCCCCTCTGCTTATTTCGCTACACTTTGTGTAGCGTATTCAATCGGATGGCCGGAACCCGGCAGATCGGAGTCTCGCGTGGCGGAGTTCATGCCCTACTTCGTCTTCATGCTCGTCATGGTGGTCGGCGTCGCCATCACCACCTTCGGGATCACCACCTGGATCCACGTCCAGGACGACAGGTCCGCGGCGGCGCGCAAGGCGGCGGCCGACGCCGGGGAACCCGCGGAGGAGCGGGACGCCGACCGGCAGGAGCGCGAGCCCGCCACCAGCCGGAGCTGACCGGACAGCCGCCGACCTGCTGGTGGGCGAGCACAACTCACCAGGGGCTGGGCTCGTAGTCCTTCACGAAGCACCCGTAGAGGTCCTCGCCGGCCTCGCCCCGCACGATCGGGTCGTACACCCGCGCTGCCCCGTCGACCAGGTCGAGCGGCGCGTGCCAGCCCTCGGCCGCGATCCGCAGCTTCTCGTGGTGCGGCCGCTCGTCGGTGATCCAGCCGGTGTCGACCGCGGTCATGAGGATCTTGTCGGTCTCGAACATCTCCCCCGCGCTGGTGCGCGTGAGCATGTTGAGCGCGGCCTTCGCCATGTTGGTGTGCGGATGCCCGGCGCCCTTGTAGCGCCGCGAGAACTGTCCCTCCATCGCCGAGACGTTGACGACGTACGCCCGCCGCGCCCCGGCCTGCACCGCGGCCCGCATCGCCGGCCGCAGCCGGGAGACCAGCAGGAACGGCGCGATCGAGTTGCACAGCTGCACCTCGAGCAGCTCCAGGGGGTCGACCTCGTCGACGGTCTGGGTCCAGGAGTTGTTGAGCTGGACGTCGGGCAGCAGCCCGCCGGCGTCGACGGCCGTGCCGGCGAGGTGCGCCTCGAGGCTCGCGCTGCCCGCCTTGAGCGCCAGTGCCGTCAGGCTCGCGGCACTGTGGGCGGCCATCGCGGCCTCGGGCGACTCCCCCTCGTGGTGGGCGACCGACACCTCCTGCAGGGCGCCGGCGATCGCAGCCGGGTGCGCCTCGGAGATCTTGTCGAAGGTGACCATCTCGGGCAGCGCGCGGTCCGTCGGCAGCGGCGCGGACTCCCCCTCGATCAGCGGCGCGTAGGCGCCGGGGGTGCGGCGTACGGTCTGGCAGGCGTTGTTGATCAGGATGTCGAGCGGGCCGGCGGCCGCCACGTCGTCGGCGAGCGAGAGCACCTGCGTGGGGTCGCGCAGGTCGATGCCGACGACCTTGAGCCGGTGCAGCCAGTCGTCGGAGTCCTCGAGCGAGGAGAACCGACGCACGGCGTCCTTCGGGAACCGCGTGGTGATCGTCAGATGCGCACCGTCGCGCAGCAGGAGCTGCGCGATGTACATCCCGATCTTGGCGCGCCCGCCGGTGAGCAGGGCCCGCTTGCCGGTGAGGTCGGTGCGCTGCTTGCGCTTCGCGTGCGACTTGGCCGCACAGGTCGGGCACAGCCAGTGGTAGAACGCGTCGACCAGGGTGAAGTCCTGCTTGCAGATGTAGCAGCCCCGCGCGGTGATCAGCTCACCGGCGAACGCGCCGTCGGCCGAGGACACCAGCGGGATCCCCGCGGTCTCGTCGTCGATGCGCAGCGGCGAGCCGGTCGCCGTCCTCTCGATGATGCGCTGGTCGTGCTGCTGGCGCTCCATGCGGATCTCCGCGCGCCGCGACTTCTTGATCAGCTTGTACATATAGGACGCCGCGCGCTTCATCGTGCGCACGTCGTCGTGGTCCGGCGGCAGCTGCGCGACCTCGCGCAGCACCTTCAGCGCGATCGCCAACTCGTCGGGGTCGATGCCCTGCGCCCCGCTGCTCGCGCCACTACCCTCCGCCGTACTCACGGGGATAGATCGTAGGCGGGCTCAGTCCTCCCACAGCGCGCGGACCCGATCGGCCACCGCCGCCGCCTGTGCGCGACCGGCCTCCGCGCTGAGGTGGCGGCGCGCCGGGTCGAGGACGTTGCGCCCGATCGCGGCACGCGAGGCCTCGTCGGGCCGCACCACCTCATGGCGTACGCCGGCCAACTGCTCACCCGCCCGCCGCATCGGACCGATCGCCCGGTCGACCGGCGCCAGGACCAACACCCGCTCGCAGTCGCGCGCGAGGTCGGCGTTGGCGTAGGACCGGGCTCCGCCGTCGACGTGGGCGCGGCCCTCCAGCGGCACCGGCGGGTAGACCCCGGGCACCGCACAGCTCGCCGCCACCGCCTCGAGCAGGCTCGCCCCGCTCCGGGCGTCCAGGCCCCGCAGCTCCCCCGTCGCGACCTCGACCGCGGTGACCACCAGCCGGTCGGCGGGCCACTGGGTCATCGGCAGGCGCTCGCGGATCGCCGCGAACCGCTCCTCCAGCGTCGGGGTCCTCCCCGCCCGCGCCCGGGCGACGGCGTACGCACCGAGCGCGCGGCACATCCGGCGGCTGTCACCCCGCCCCCGGACGAACGCGCCGGCGTAGCGGACGAGGACGGTCGGGCTGATCGCGGCGACCTGCTCGCCGGGCTTCGGTGCGTGCGGCGTCGCCTGGTAGTCGTACAGCTCCTTGAGCGAGACCTCCGACCGCAGCTGCGCGCCGACGACCGACCCCGCCGACGTGCCGACCATCAGGTCGGCCGTGCGCAGGTCGACGCCGGCGTCGGCCAGGCCGGCCACCAGACCGGTCATCCAGGCGATGCCGGTGATCCCGCCACCGCCGAGCACGAGTCCACGAGTCATGGCGGGGAGGGTACTGGGTCGCAGGGGTCCGCTGGTCCCGACGAGCTCGACCGACCAGAGGAGCTACGCCGAGAGCACCAGGCCACTGGTCGGCACGCCCGTGCCGGCGGTGACGACCACGTTGGCGACCTCGCCGGGCTGGTTGACCGAATCCCCCCGGACCAGCCGCACCGCCTCGGCGATGCCGTTCATCCCGTGCAGGTACGCCTCGCCGAGCTGACCGCCGTGGGTGTTGGTCGGCAGCGCGCCGTCGAGCTCGAGGTTGCCGTCGGCGATGAACCCCGCCGCCTCGCCGCGACCGCAGAAGCCGAGCTCCTCCAGCTGCGGCAGCACGAACGGCGTGAAGTGGTCGTAGAGGATCGCGGCCTGCATGTCGGATGGCGACAGTCCGCTCTGCGCCCACAGCTGGTCGCCGACGACCTTCATCTCCGGGATGCCGGAGATCGAGGGGCGGTAGTACGACGTCATCATGTGCTGGTCGTCGCCGGACCCCTGCGCCGCCGCCGTGACGTGGGCCGGCTTGTGCGGCAGGTCCTTGGCCCGCTCCGCCGACACCAGCACGAGCGCCTGCCCGCCATCGGTCTCCTGGCAGCAGTCGAGCAGCCGCAGCGGCTCGGCGATCCAGCGCGAGCTCTGGTGGTCCGCCAACGTGATCGGCCGGCCGTAGAAGTGCGCCTTCGGGTTGGTCGCCGCGTGCTTGCGGGCGATCACCGAGACCCGGCCGAAGTCCTCCGACGTGGCGCCGTACTCGTGCATGTAGCGACGCGCGTTCATCGCCACCCACTGCGCGGGGGTCGACAGGCCGAAGGGGGTCATCCACGAGTACGCCGCGCGGTCGGCGTTGGTGTCCATCGGCCGGTTGGCCTGGCCGAGACCGTACCGCTCGCCGGAGCGCTCGTTGAAGGAGCGCCACGCGACGACGACATCGGCGAGGCCCGCGGTGATGGCGGCCGCCGCGTGCGCGATCGTGCCGCAGGCAGCGCCCCCGCCGTACCCGACCCGGCCGAAGTAGGACAGGTCGCCCATGCCGAGGTTGCGCGCGATGTGGATCTCCGAGCTCGACTCGGCGGTGAACGTCACCAGTCCGTCGACGTCGGAGGGCTTCAGGCCGGCGTCGGTGATCGCGGCGAGCACCGCCTCGCAGCCCAGCTGCAGCTCGCTGCGGCCGGACTCCTTGGAGAACTCGGTGGCTCCGATGCCGACGATGGCGGTGGAGCCGGAGATCGGCGCGGTCATCGGGGAACCTCCACGGTGATGGTGCCGCTGACGTGGGGACCGAGCGAGTTGGTGCCGACGACCTTGACCTCGACGGCCCCGGTGGACTGGTCGACGGCGGTGACCTCGCCGGTCATCACCATCGTGTCGCCCGGGTAGTTCGGTGCCCCGAGCCGGATCCGGATCCGCTTCACCCGTGCCGCCGGACCGGCCCACGCGGTGACGTACCGCTCGGCCAGACCGTTGCTGGTGAGGATGTTCATGAAGATGTCCTTCGACCCGCGCGCCTGCGCCAGCTCGGGGTCGTGGTGGACGTCCTGGTAGTCGCGGCTCGCGATCGCCGTCGCGACGATCAGCGTGCGGGTGATCGGGACGGACTCCTCCGGCAGCACGTCGCCGACGGTGATCTCATCGACCCGGCGGGTGGGGGCGAGCTCGGTCGAGGTCATGAGGCCACCTCCGCGCTGCTCAGCAGCTGCCCGAGGTCCTCGAGCGTGGCCGCGGCGCCGCCGAGGGTCGAGGAGATCTGCTTGCCCCACAGGAAGTACCGGTGCACCGGGTAGTCGACGTCGACTCCGATCCCGCCGTGCACGTGCTGCGTGCGGTGCACGACGTCGAGCCCGGCCTGGTCGCACCACCACTTCGCCACCAGGGCGGCGCGATCGGCCGCGGCCGGTTCGCCGTCCTCGACGCTGGTCACCGCCTGCCAGAGGGTCACGCGCATCGCGTCGATGTCGATGTAGCAGTCCGCCAGCTGGTGCTGCACCGCCTGGAACGTGGCCAGCGGGCGTCCGAACTGCTCCCGCTCCGACAGGTACGCCGCAGCGAGCTTGAGGGCTCCCTCGGCGACACCGACCTGCACCGCCGCGAGCGCGATCGCCGTGAGACGGAGCGCGGTGGGCAGCGCGGTGTCCCCCGGCGCCCCGACCGCCCGCGCGCGGGCGCCGGCGAGCTCGAGGTTGCCCGCGTGGTCGCGCGTCGTGGTCTCGGTGGTGGTCCAGGTGAGGCCGTCGGCGTCGGTCTCGAGCAGGAAGAGCCCGGGCCCCGCGTCGGTGGTCGCCGAGACCAGGACGTGGGTGGCGAAGTCCGCGGACGGGACGACCGCCTTGGTGCCGTCGAGCACCCAGCCGTCGCCGTCGGCGCGCGCGGTCGTGACCGGAGCGGCCGGCACGGCGGGGGCGAACTCCTCCAGCGCGAGCGTCAGCCGCGCGGACCCGTCGGCCACCTGGCTCACCAGCGCCCGGCCGGCCTCGTCGCCGTACTCGGCGAGCAACAGCCCGCCGACGCCGGCGGCCCACAGCGGCACCGGCGCGACGGTGCGGCCCTGCTGCTCGAGGACGACGCACAGCGCCGCCAGCCCGAGCCCGGCGCCGTCGTACTCCTCGGGCAGCGCGATGCCGAGCAGACCGGCCTTGGCCAGCTCGCCCCAGAGCCGGTCGTCGACGCGGGTGTTGGTGGTCTCGACCTCGCGCACACGGTCGACGGAGGCGAGGTCACCGAAGATCTCGGCGGCCAGCGCCTCGACCTCCTGCAGGTCCTCGCTGAGGTGGAAGTCCATCACGCCTCCCGGGGTGTGGTCGTCTGGGTGGGGCGGAACAGCGGCAGTGTCAGCTCGGGGTCGGCATCACACCAGTCGACCTCGACGGGCATCCCGATCTCGACCTCCTCGGGCGTGACCCCGGTGAGGTTGGTGATCAGCCGGGTGCCCTCCTCCAGCTCCACGACCGCGATCAGCAGGGGGTAGTCGAAGGCCGGGTGCTTGGGGTGGTGGGCGACGACGTAGCTGTAGACCGTGCCGCGCCCGGACGCCTCGACGGTGTCCCACTCGAAGGAGTTGCACTCCGGGCAGGCGGGGCCGGGCGGGTGTCGCAGGGTGCCGCAGGACGCGCACCGCTGCACGACGAGCCGGTGCTCCTTGGCCGCCTCGAACCAGAACTGGTTGTCGAGGTTGATCGCGGCGCGCGGGCGCAGGGCCTTGGGCTCCGCCTGCTCGGCGGTCGGGCCCTTGGGGCGGAACCGCAGCGTCCGCCAACGCTGGGTCGCCACGACCTCCTCGCCGACCCGGTAGGTCTTCAGCGTGGTGACGAAGCGCCCCACGCCCAGGCCGGTGGACTTCTCCGGGGAGATGTCCTCCACGACCTCATCGAAGCTGACGTGCTCCCCGGGGCGCACCTCGCGCTCGAAGGTGAAGTCGGAGTCGGTGGCAACCACCGAGGTGTAGCCGCCCTCGTCGAGCAGCGCGAGCAGGTCGGCGAAGGCGCCGCCGCTGGTGGCGTTCGGGTCGGGGCGCCAGGTGGCGGCGTACCCGCGCATCGACCACGCCTGCATCATCGACGCCGGCGCCACCACGCCCTCGCGACCGGTCGCCCGCGCGGCGTCGTCGTCGAGGTAGACGGGGTTGTGGTCCTCCATCGCCTCGACCCAATGCCGGATCATCGGGACGTTGACCGGGTCCTGGCCGAGCTTGCGCGGGTTCAGTTCGGCGCCCACGAACGCCTGCAGGCGCTGCTCGTACGTCTCGGTGTTCATGTCGGCGCTCATCTCGGTGCTCATCTCGGTGCTCACTTGCCACGCCCCAATCGCGGCAGGCCCAAGCCCTGGGTCGCGACCATGTCGCGCAGGACCTCGTTGACGCCGCCGCCGAAGGTGTTGACGATCCCCTGCCGGGAGAGCTGCTCGATCTGCCCGCTCAGCACGGCGGCCGGCGACTCCGGCCGGATCCGTCCCGCCGCACCGAGGATCTGGGTGAGCGATCGCTGCACGTCGATGTGGGTCTCGGTGCCGTAGGTCTTCGCGGCCCCGGCCGTGGCACCGGTGAGTGAGTCCTCCGCGACGGCGGCGGTCATCTTCCAGTTCATCAGCCGCATCGCCTCGAGCTTGGCGTAGGTGCGGGCGAACTCCGCGCGCACCCAGGGCTTCTCGATCACGCCCGTCTCCTCGGCCCAGGCCAGGGTGTGCTCCCAGAGCTGGATCATCCGACCGCCCAGTGCGGCCAGCCCGACCCGCTCGTGGTTGAGCTGGGCGGTGATCAGCCGCCAGCCACCGTCGACCTCGCCGACGACGTTGCCGGCCGGCACCCGGATGCCGGAGTAGTAGGTCGCGGTCACGACCATCCCGCCGACCGCCTGGATCGGGCTCCAGCTGAAGCCCGGGTCGTCGGTCGGGACGATGAGGATGGACATCCCCTTGTGCTTGGGCACGTCGGGGTTGGTGCGGGCGGCGAGCCAGACGTAGTCGGCGGTGTTGGCGCCGCTGGTGAAGATCTTCTGCCCGTCGACGACGAACTCGTCGCCATCGCGCACAGCCTTGGTCTTGAGCGAGGCGAGGTCGGTGCCGGCGTCGGGCTCGGTGTAGCCGATCGCGAACACGATGTCGCCGTTGAGGATGCCGGGGAGGTACTTCTGCTTCTGCTCGTCGGTGCCGTACTGCATCAGCGTCGGGCCGACGGTGTTCACCGTGACGAACGGGAAGGGCAGGCCGGCGCGCTGCACCTCGTCGAAGAAGACGTACTGCTCCTCGATCGTGCGACCCTGACCGCCGAACTCCGTCGGCCAGCCGATGCCGAGCCAGCCGTCCCGGCCGAGCATGCTCACCACCTCACGGAAGCGGCTGCCGCCCACGCCCTCCTCGCCGACGCGACGACGCTCGTCCGCGGGCAACAGGGTGGTGAAGTACGCCCGCAGCTCCTTGCGCAGGGCTCGCTGCGCCTCGGTCTCGCGAAGATCCATGGCGCAAGAATGACGGGTGAGTAGACGACCGTCAACCAGCCGTCTACTCTGCGGGAGTGGCCAACGCCCGCATCCCGACCCTGCTCTCCCCCGCCCGCGCCGCGACCCGGGAGAAGCTGATCCAGGCTGCCCTCGACCTCGCGACCGAGGGTGGGTACGACGCGGTCGGGATCCGGCCCGTCGCCGCACGCGCCGGGGTCTCGGTGCCGACGGCCTACCAGCACGTCAGCTCCAAGGACCAGCTGTTGGTCGAGGCCCTCATGACGTTGGGTGCCCGATCGACCGAGGGCGTGCGCCAGCGTCCCCCGGCGGACGCCTCGCCCGCCGACCGGCTGGTGCGCGTGTTCCAGCGGATCATGAAGGCCGCCGCCGCGAAGCCGTTGCTCTATGCGGCGCTCTACCGCGCGTACGCCGCCAGCGGGTCGCTCGTCGGCGGCGAGGGGGTCGTCGGGTTCGGTCCCGAGCAGGCGGCATGGATCGGCGAGACCCTGCGGGCAGGCGACCACGAGGGGTACTCCGCCGAGGAGCTCGACTCGGCCGCCCGGATCCTGTCGATGCAGTTCCTCGGCGCGATGGTCGGCGTCGCCGCGGGCCGCCCGGTGCCGGACGCGCTCGCCGTGCTCGACGAGGCGACGCATCGGCTGCTCCCGCCCCGCTGATCGAGCGGCGCGCTCACTCCCGCCTGGGGAGGTTGCGGTCGGTCAGCAGTACGGAGCCGGCGCGGCGGCGGACGGGGTCGCCGCGGTGGGTGGTGAAGCGGTAGCGGCGTCCGGGGGTGACGTGGGGGCGTTCGTGGCTGCGCCGCGGGGTCCGAGACTGCGGCCGCGTGGCCAGGACCGGCTCGGGGACTG
>JAJUGK010000009.1 GCA_029268205.1 Nocardioidaceae bacterium | reverse complement strand
CACCCTCGAGCTCGGCGGTCCCGCCGCGGTCAGCGTGCGCGACGTCGCGCGGGCGGCGAGCGCGGTGCTGGGCCGCCCGGTCGGTGTCCGGCACACCACCGCGGTCGCCTGGTCCGCCGGCCCCGGCGCCGCGCTGGACCCCCGCGAGCGGGACTGGTTGCTGGCGATGTTCGCCTACTACGACGCGCACGGCCTGCCCTGCGGGCCGCTCGGGAGCGCGGCGGTGCTCGGCCGTCCGCCCCGGGGGTTGCACGAGGTGCTGCAGCGCGAGCTGCGGCCCGCCTGAGCGGTTGTCAGGTTCTGCCGAGGGTTCCGCCGAAGTTCCGGGTGAATCTGACCATGAATGCGTGACCGGGCTCACCTAGTGTCAGCGGCATGCGCATCGTGATCGCTTTGGGCGGCAACGCCATGACTTCGCCGGACGGGCGGGCGACCCCGGAGGATCAGCAGGCCGCGATCCGCGAGGCCGCCGACCCGATCGCCGACCTGGTCGCGCGCGGGCACGAGGTGCTGCTGACCCACGGCAACGGCCCCCAGGTCGGCAATCTGCTGGTGAAGAACGAGCTGACCGCCGGTGAGGTCCCTCCGGTGCCGCTGGACTGGTGCGGGGCGCAGACGCAGGGCACGATCGGCATGCTGCTGCTCAGCGCGCTCGACGACGCCTTCTCCGTCCGCGGGATCGACCGCCGCACCGCCGCCCTGGTCTCGCGCACCCTGGTCGACGCGAACGACCCCGGCTTCACCCACCCGACCAAGCCCGTCGGGCGCTACCTGGATGCCGAGAAGGCGGCGCCCCTGCGCGAGCGCGGGCAGCGCTTCGTCGAGGTCGAGGGGCGCGGCTGGCGCCGTCTGGTCCCCTCGCCCCGGCCGCTGGACTGCCTCGACGCCCCGGCCGCCGACCAGCTGATGCGCGCGGGCTTCGTCGTCGTCTGCTCCGGGGGCGGCGGGATCCCGACCGTCCGCGAGGCGGACGGTCGGCTCTCGGGCACCGAGGCCGTCATCGACAAGGACCTGACCGCCGCGCTGATCGCGCGTCAGGTCGAGGCCGACATGCTGGTCATCGCCACCGACGTCGACACCGTGATCGCCGACTGGGGGACCGACCGGGCCCGCCCGATCGGCCGGGTCACCGTCGAGGAGATGCGGCAGATCGCCGCGGAGCAGGGATTCGCCGAGGGGTCGATGGGCCCCAAGGTGGACGCAGTGCTGAGTTTCGCCGACACCGGGCGCGGGCCCGGTGTCATCACTTCCCTGGCGAAGATCGCCGATGCGGTCGACGCCGATGCTGGAACCCGCGTGGTCCGGGCGACCGCCGCCTAACCGCTGACAAGGAAGGACACTGAGGTGCCATCTGCAATTGAAGTCCGCAAGGTCCCGATCCACTCCGTGGCAGACGCCAGCGAGTTGGCCAAGCTGATCGACGAGGGCGTCTTCGAGGCCGACCGGATCATCGCGATCATCGGCAAGACCGAAGGCAACGGCGGCGTCAACGACTACACCCGGATCATCGCCGACCGGGCGTTCCGCGAGGTCATCCAGGACAAGGGCAGCCGCTCGGCCGAGGAGGTCAAGCAGATCCCGATCGTGTGGTCCGGTGGCACCGACGGTGTGATCAGCCCGCACGCCACGATCTTCGCGACCCTCCCCGAGGAGAAGACCGTGAAGACCGACGAGCCGCGGCTCAGCGTCGGCTTCGCCATGAGCGAGCCGATCCTGCCCGAGGAGATCGGCTACGTCGCGATGATCGAGAAGGTCGCCGCGGCGGTCAAGGCGGCGATGGGCGAGGCCGGCATCACCGACCCCGCCGACGTGCACTACGTGCAGACCAAGACCCCGCTGCTGACCATCCACACCATCCGCGACGCCAAGAGCCGTGGCAAGAAGGTATGGACCGAGCACACGCACGAGTCGATGGACCTGTCCAACGGCGTCACCGCGCTCGGCATCGCCGTCGCGCTCGGCGAGATCGAGATGCCGACCGACGAGGACGTCATGCACAACCGCGAGCTGTACTCCGCGGTCGCCTCGTGCTCCTCCGGCGTCGAGCTCGACCAGGCCCAGGTCGTCGTGGTCGGCAACGTCCGCGGCATCGGCGGCAAGTACCGCATCGGCCACTCGGTGATGACCGACGCGCTCGACACCGACGGCATCTGGAACGCCATCCGCGACGCCGGCCTCGACCTGCCCGAGCGTCCGCACCCCAGCGACCTCGACGGTCGCCTGGTCAACGTGTTCCTCAAGTGCGAGGCCAGCCAGGACGGCATGGTGCGCGGTCGGCGCAACGCCATGCTCGATGACTCCGACGTGCACTGGCACCGGCAGATCAAGGCCGCCGTCGGTGGTGTGACCGCCTCGGTCACCGGCGACCCCGCCGTCTTCGTCTCGGTCTCCGCCGCCCACCAGGGCCCCGAGGGTGGCGGCCCGGTCGCCGCGATCGTCGACGTCAGCTGACATGGCTGACCACGGCACGCAGGCGGACACCACAGTGAACACCGGGGTGGACGCCGGGGCCGACGGCACCGCCGGGGCCGGGCTGCTGTCGGGGACGCTCGTCCTCGACCTCAGCCGGGCCCTGGCGGGTCCCCACGCCGGCATGATGCTGGGCGACCTCGGCGCCCGCGTCATCAAGGTCGAGACCCCCAACGGCGGCGACGACAGCCGCGGTTGGGGCCCGCCCTTCCTCGGGGAGGGCGAGGACCGCGAGTCGACGTACTTCATGGCGGCCAACCGCAACAAGGAGTCGATCACCCTCGACCTCAAGGACGAGGCCGACAAGGACGTGCTGGCCAGGCTGGTCCGGCGCGCGGACGTGCTGATCGAGAACTTCCGCGTCGGCGTGCTCGACCGGCTCGGCTTCAGCGTCGAGCGGCTGCACGAGCTCAACCCTGGCCTGGTCGTGTGCTCGATCACCGGCTTCGGGCACGACGGCCCGGAGTCGCAGCGGGCCGGGTACGACCAGATCGCCCAGGGCGAGGCGGGGCTGATGAGCCTCACCGGCATCGAGGAGCCGACCAAGGTCGGGGTCCCGATCGCCGACCTGCTGGCCGGGATGAACGGCGCCTACGGCATCCTCGCCGCCCTGCTCGAGCGGCAGCGCACCGGTCGCGGTCGCGTGGTGCGGACCTCGCTGATCGCCAGCGTCGTGGGCGTCCACGCTTTCCAGGGCACCAAGTGGACCGTGGGCGGGGAGCTCCCGGGCCTGTCGGGCTCACACCACCCCTCGATCGCGCCGTACGGGCTGTTCCACACCGCGACCGGCCCGATTCAGCTCTCCTGCGGGTCGGAGGGCCTGTGGCGCAAGTTCGCCCCGGCGGTCGGCCTGGACCCCGACGAGCCGCGGTTCGCCACCAACGGCGAGCGGGTCGCGCACCGTGACGAGCTGGTGCAGGTGCTCAACGACATCTTCGCCACGCAGCCGGCCGAGCACTGGCTCGAGCTGTTGTCGTCGACGGGCATCCCGTCGGGCAAGGTGCGCAACCTCCAGGAGGTCTACGAGTGGGAGCAGGTCCGCTCCCAGGGCCTGCTGGTCGAGGTCGACCACGCCACCAAGGGCACCTTCGCCATCCCGGGTCCGGTCATCCGGTTCGACGACAACCCCTACGGCGGTGCCCGCCCCGAGGTCATCGCGCCGCCGGTGCTGGGGCAGCACAACGAGTCCGTACGGGCCTGGCTCGACGAGACGGACCCGACCGACGGGTGAGCACGCTGGGGCTCCTCCTCGCCGCGGGCCGGGGATCCCGGATGGGATCGCCCAAGGCCCTGGTCCGCGGCGCGGACGGCGTCCCCTGGCTGCTGGCCAGCCGGTCGGCGCTGCTGGCGGCCGGCTGCGACCGGGTCCTGGTCGTCCTGGGGGCGCAGGCCGAAGCGGCCGTAGCCCTGCTCCCGGCGGGCGCTGAGCACGTCGTCGCCGCGGACTGGGCCGACGGCATGAGCGCCTCCCTGCGCACCGGGCTCGAGGCCGCGCGGTCCGGCCCGGCCGATGCGGTCCTCGTGCACCTCGTCGACCTCCCCGACGTCGGACCCGCGGTGATGGGCCGTCTCCTGGCCCTCGCCGGGCCGGACGCGCTCGCGCGGGCGACGTACGACGGCACCCCCGGCCACCCGGTCCTCATCGGCCGTGACCACTGGCCCGCGCTGGTCGCGGAGCTGACCGGCGACGAGGGGGCCCGTGCCTATCTCGACCGCCACGGCGCCACACTGGTGGAGTGTGGTGACCTCGCCACCGGCGACGACGTCGACACCCCCGAAGGACTTCCTCCCGCATGAAGACGCACTCCAGCCCCGCCGAGCTGGCCGACCTGCTCGCCGCCGTCGACTACGTCGCCGACGAGGGGCTGGCCACGGTCTGCCACCTCGCCCTCGCCCTCGAGCGGCCGCTGATGCTGGAGGGGGAGCCGGGCACGGGTAAGACGGCGCTGGCCACGGCGTTGGCCGACGCTCTCGACATCCCGCTGATCCGGCTCCAGTGCTACGAGGGCATCGATGCCCAGCAGGCGCTCTACGACTGGGACTTCGCCCGTCAGATCCTGCACCTGCGCACGCTCGAGGCCAGCGGTGGCGACGTCGACGTGGACGCCACGGAGGGCGTGCTGCACAGCGAGCGCTTCCTGCTCGCCCGACCGGTGCTGCGCGCCCTGCAGCAGAGCCCGGCGGTCCTGCTCGTCGACGAGATCGACCGGGCCGACGACGAGTTCGAGGCGTTCCTGCTCGAGACGCTGTCGGACTACCAGGTCTCCATCCCCGAGCTCGGCACGATCCGGGCCGAGACGCCGCCGGTCGTGGTCCTCACCTCCAACCGCACGCGCGACGTCCACGACGCCCTCAAGCGCCGCTGCCTCTACCACTGGATCGACCACCCCGACCTCGATCGGGAGGTCGAGATCGTGCGCGCCCGGCTGCCGCAGGTCAGCGAGCGGCTCACCCGCCGGGTGGTCGAGGTGGTGCAGCGCCTGCGCGCGGAGAACCGGCTGGTCAAGCTCCCCGGGGTCGCGGAGACGATCGACTGGGCCCGCGCCGTCCACGAGCTCGGGCGCGACGAGCTCGAGTTCGACGCGGCGTTGCTGACCCTGGGGGCGTTGAGCAAGTACCGCGAGGACACCGAGCACCTGCGGGCGGTGCTCACCGAGCAGCTGGGCTGAGATGACCGAGCCCGTCGCCGGTGTGCTGGGCGAGATGGTCGGCTTCTGCCAGGCGCTGCGCCGGGCGGGGCTGAGCGCGGTACGCACCGACCTGTTCGTCGCGGCGCTCGACCAGCTGGAGCCGATGCGCCGCGACGACGTCTACTGGGCCGGCCGCGCGACGCTGTGCGCCTCACCCGACGACGTGGAGGTCTACGACCGGCTCTTCGCCGACTGGTTCAGCGGCGTCAACGTCGGGCGCGTCCCGGCGAGCACCACGGTGACCCTCGCGTCCGGTGCCCGCGACGACGGCGACGACGGTCCGCAGGGACCGGACGAGGTCGAGGACCTGGCGATGCTGGCATCGCGTGCCGAGGTCCTGCGCCATCGCGACGTCGCGGACCTGAGCCCGGCCGAAGCGCGGCACCTGGCCGCGCTCTATGCCCGGCTTCGGGTGCGACTGCCGTGGCGCGAGGTCCGGCGTCGCGAGCCGCACCACCGCGGCGAGGTCGACGTCGCCGCGACGCTGCGGGCCCGGCTGCGACTCGCGGGGGAGCCGGGTCCCCTGCAACACCGGCGCCGGCGCCGCAAGCCGCGTCGGATGGCGGTGCTGGTCGACGTGTCGCGCTCCATGGCGCCGTACGCCGACCAGATGCTGCGGCTGGCCCACCGGCTCGTCGGTGCGGCGCCGGGTCGGGTCGAGGTGTTCACGATGGGCACGCGACTCACCCGCGTGACCCGTGCGCTGCGGGTCGGCGATGCCGAACGGGCGCTGGTCGCGGCCGGCGAGGTGATCCCCGACTGGTCCGGCGGCACCCGGCTCGGCGAGGCGCTGGAGGCCTTCGTCGACCGGTGGGGGCGGCGCGGTGTGGCGCGCGGCGCGGTCGTCGTGGTCGTGAGCGACGGCTGGGAGCGGGGCGACCCGTCCCTGCTCGCCCAGCAGGCCGCGCAGCTGCAGCGGGTCGCGCACCGGGTCGTGTGGGTCAACCCGCACCGGGGCAAGCCGGGCTTCGCGCCGGTGCAGTCGGGGATGAACGCGGTGCTGCCCTACGTTGACCAGTTGGTGGCGGGACACACCTTCGCCACGTTCGAGGAGCTGATGGAGGTGGTGGAGCGTGTTTGAGGTGCTGCCCGAGGCGGTCGACCACCTGCGCGCCGGACGTCCGGTGGCCTTGGCGACCGTCGTGGGCGCCGAGGGGTCCTCCCCGCGCGACCCGGGCGCCTCGATGCTCGTGCTCGACGACGGCACCGTCGTCGGCTCGGTGTCCGGTGGGTGTGTCGAGGGTGCGGTCTACGACATCGCCCAACAGGTGCTGGCCGACGGGGTCGCGGTCCGGGAGCAGTTCGGCTACTCCGACGCCGACGCGTTCGCCGTCGGGCTGACCTGCGGGGGCGAGCTGACGATCTTCATCGAGCGGATCGACCCCGACGCCGCCGACGTCGTGGCCGCGGTGGCCGACGACGTCGCCGCCGGCCGGCCGGTCGCCTGGGTCTCGGTGATCGGGCACCCCGAGGACGCCTGGGTCGGTCGGCGCCTGGTCGTCCGCCCCGACTCCCACGACGGCAGCCTGCACGAGGAGTTCGCCGACCACGCTGTGGTGGCCGACGTCCGCGGCGTGCTCGCCGCCGGCGACAGCCGGCTGATGCACTTCGGTCCCCGTGGCGAGCGATTGGGGGAGGAGATGGAGGTGTTCGTCTCCACCTTCCAGCCGCGGGCGCGGATGCTGATCTTCGGTGCGGTCGACTTCGCCGCGGCGCTGGCCCGGCAGGCGTCGTTCCTCGGTTTCCACGTCACCGTCTGCGACGCCCGCCCGGTCTTCGCCACCCCGCAGCGGTTCCCCGGCGCCGACGAGGTGGTGGTCGACTGGCCGCACCGCTACGTCGCCGCCGAGGCGGGGGCCGGCCGCATCGACCGCCGCACCGTCGTCTGCGTGTTGACCCACGACGCGAAGTTCGACGTGCCGGTGCTCAAGGCCGTCACCGGCCTGCCCGAGCAGATGCGTCCCGCCTACATCGGGGTGATGGGCTCGCGCACCACCCACGCCGACCGGCTGCGGCGGTTGCGGGAGGCCGGCGTGACCGAGGAGCAGATCGCGCTGCTCTCGAGCCCGATCGGTCTCGACCTGGGCGGACGTACGCCCCAGGAGGCGGCGGTGTCGATCGCGGCCGAGATCATCGCGCAGCGGTGGGGCGGCACGGGACGCCCGCTGGCCGACCTCGACGGTCCGATCCGCGCGCGCCGGTAATCTCGACTGCGTTCGATCGACGAAGCAGCCCTCGATCAGCGGGGCGCGACCTCGCCGTACGTCGTGGTGCGCTGCCGCACGGGGCGGCCGATGGCGGCGGCGATCTGCTCGAGCTCCTCGGCGCTCTTCTCGCTGCCGTGCTCGGAGCCGGCCATGCGGGAGATGGTCTCCTCCATGAGCGTGCCGCCGAGGTCGTTGGCGCCGGCGCGGAGCATCGCCTGGATGCCCTCGTCGCCGAGCTTGACCCAGGAGGCCTGGATGTTGTCGATGCGGCCGTGCAGCAGGATGCGGGCCATGGCGTGGACCGCGAGGTTGTCGCGCAGGGTGGGGCCGGGGCGGGCGACGCCGGCGAGGTAGATCGGCGCGGAGTGGTGCACGAACGGCAGCGGCACGAACTCGGTGAATCCGCCGGTCTGGTCCTGGATGCGGGAGAGCACGCGCAGGTGGCCGACCCAGTGGCGGGGGTTGTCGACGTGGCCGTACATCATCGTCGAGCTCGAGCGCAGGCCGACCTCGTGGGCGGCGGTGACGACCTCGATCCAGGTGGCGGCGGGGAGCTTGCCCTTGGTGAGCACCCAGCGGACCTCGTCGTCGAGGATCTCTGCGGCGGTGCCGGGGATGGTGTCGAGGCCGGACTCGCGGGCCTTGATGAGGAAGTCGCGGAACGACAACCCGGTGCGGGAGGAGCCGTTGACGATCTCCATGGGGGAGAAGGCGTGCACGTGCATGTCGGGCACGCGCTGCTTGACCGCGGCGGCGAGGTCGAAGTACGCCGTGCCGGGCAGTTCGGGGTCGATGCCGCCCTGCATGCAGACCTCGGTGGCACCGTCGGCCCAGGCCTCCTCGGCGCGGTCGGCGACCTGGTCGAGTGAGAGGGAGTAGGCGTCGGCGTCGGTGCGGCGTTGGGCGAAGGCGCAGAAGCGGCATCCGACGTAGCAGACGTTGGTGAAGTTGATGTTGCGGTTGACGACGTAGGTGACGGTGTCGCCGACGGTGTCGCGGCGCAGCCCGTCGGCGATGCCGCACAGCTCGACCAGGCCGGCGCCATCGACCTGCATCAAGGTGAGGGCCTGCTCATCGGTCAGCTGCTGGGGATCGCGCTCGGCCTGGCGCAGCGCGGCCTTGACCTCGGACTCGAGCACCTCACCGGTCGCGCCATCCGAGCCGGCACCGGTGCCCCGGGCGACCTGGTCGCGCAGGGTCTGCCAGTCGCCGTAGACGGTGTCGAAGTCGGCGCGCCGGTCCTGCGTGCGGCCCTCGGTGTCGACGGCTGTGTGCAGGTCGGTGCGGCCGACCCCGGCGCCCTGCGCGAAGCCGCCCTCGGGCTCCTGCCAGGTGCGGCCCTGCGGGCGTACGCCGGGCCGGGCCAGGCCCGCAGGGGTGGCCAGGGCGTCGACGTGGCCCAGCACGCGCGGGTCGATCCAGGGGTCGCCGGCGTCGCGGGAGCCGCGGACGTACTCGGGGTGGGCGGTCAGCCGGGCGACCAGCTCGAACCCGGCCTCGGCGGTGATCTCGCGCAACCGCTCCAGCGAGGGCCAGGGGCGCTCGGGGTTGACGTGGTCGGGGGTGAGCGGGGAGACGCCGCCCCAGTCGTCGACGCCGGCGGCGAGCAGCCGGCCGCACTCACCCGGATCGGTCAGGTTGGGCGGGGCCTGCAGCCGCATCTTGGGACCGAGCACGATCCGGGAGGTCGCCAGCGCGGCGAGGTACTCGTCGTGGCCGAGGTCGTCGTGGTGGCGCAGCGCCGTGTCGGGCTTGGCGCGGAAGTTCTGGACGATCACCTCCTGCACGTGCCCGAACTGCCGGGCCACCTGTCGGATCGCGAAGATCGACTCCGCCCGCTCGGCGAGGGTCTCGCCGATGCCGACCAGGATGCCGGTGGTGAAGGGGATCGAGAGCCGGCCCGCGTCCTCCAGCACCCGCAGCCGCACCGCCGGGTCCTTGTCGGGAGAGCCGAAGTGGACCTCGCCCCTGGTCTCGAACAGCCGCCGCGAGGTGGTCTCGAGCATCATCCCCATCGAGGGGGCGACCGGCTTGAGCCGGTTCATCTCCGCCCAGCTCATGACGCCGGGGTTGAGGTGGGGCAGCAGCCCGGTCTCCTCCAGCACCCGGATCGACATCGCGCGCACGTAGTCGAGCGTGGAGTCGTAGCCGTACTCATCCAGCCATTCCCGGGCCTCGGGCCAGCGGTCCTCGGGCCGGTCGCCCAGCGTGAACAACGCCTCGGTGCACCCCAGCTCCGCACCCTGACGCGCGATCTGGACGATCTCGTCGGGCGTGAGGTACATCTGCTTGCCCTCGGCGCGCAGCTTGCCCGGCACCGTGACGAAGGTGCAGTAGTGGCACTTGTCGCGGCACAGGTGCGTCACCGGGATGAACACCTTGGGGGAGTAGGTCACCTGACCCGGACGGCCCGCCCCCTCCAGACCGGCGTCGCGCACCCGCGCGGCCACCGCGCACAACCGGTCGAGCTCCTCGCCGCGCGCGGCCAGCAGCGCCGTCGCCTCACCGACGTCGAGGCTCGCGCCCCGCTCCGCACGGGCCAGCGCCCGGCGTACCTGCTGGGGTGTGGGGGTGTCTGCGGTGGTGCTGCTGTGGGTGCTCACGGTCCCTCCAAGGTCCGACCCGCACGGTACCTGCGCGGGTCGGACCGGGTGCGGAGAGGTCAGATCCCGAGCGAGCGCCCGATGATCTCCTTCTGGATCTCCGTGGTGCCGCCGTAGATCGTCTGGATGCGGCTGTCGATGAAGGCCTTCGCGATCGGGTACTCCATCATGTAGCCGTAGCCGCCGTGCAGCTGCACCGAACGGTCGACGAGCTTGGTCTGCAGCTCGGTGGTCCAGTACTTCGCCATCGACGCCAGGGTGCTGTCGAGCTCGCCGCGCAGGTGCTTGGCCAGGCAGTCGTCGATGAAGGTGCGGGCGATGTGGGTCTCGGTGGCCATCTCGGCCAGCAGGAACCGGTTGTGTTGGAACTTGCCGATGGGGCGCCCGAACGCCTCGCGCTCCCGGGCGTACTCCAACGACAGCTCCAGCACCCGCTCGCACGCCGCCGCGGCGATGATGCCGATCGAGAGCCGCTCCTGCGGCAGGTTCTGCATCAGCGAGATGAAGCCGGAGCCCGGCTCGCCGAGGGTGTTCTCCTTCGGCACGATCACGTCGTGGAAGAACAGCTCGGCGGTGTCCTGGGCCTTGAGGCCGACCTTGTCGAGGTTGCGGCCGCGCTCGAAGCCCTCCATCCCGGCCTCGACGACCAGCAGGCTGATGCCACGGGCGCCCGCGTCGGGGTCGGTGCGGGCGACGACGATGACCAGGTCGGCCATGATGCCGTTGCTGATGAAGGTCTTCGAGCCGTTGAGGACCCAGTGGTCGCCCTTGTCGGCGGCGTGGGTACGGATGCCCTGCAGGTCGGAGCCCGCCCCCGGCTCGGTCATCGCGATCGCGGTGATCGTCTCGCCGCTCACGCAGCCGGGCAGCCAGCGTTGCTTCTGCTCGTCGGTGCCGAGCGAGACGAGGTAGGGGACGATGATGTCGCTGTGCACCGGGAACCCCGGGCCCCCCGCGCCCGCCCGGGAGAGCTCCTCGGTCACGACCGCGTTGTAACGGAAGTCGTCGACGCCCGGACCGCCGTACTCCTCGGGCACGTCGAAGCAGAGCATCCCGAGCTCGCCTGCCCTGGTCCAGAGCTCGCGGGGCACCTGCCCGGCGGCGTCCCACTCCTCGTGGTGGGGGGTGATCTCCTTCTCGATGAAGGAGCGCACGGTCTGGCGGAACGCCTCGTGCTCGTCGTCGAAGATCGCTCGCCTGCTCACGCGGTCCACTCCTTCAGCTGCCGGATCGTGGCCGCGGGGTCCTCGCTGGCCGGGATGACGTTCAGGCTGGTGACGCCGGACTCGCGGAAGGCGGCGATCCGCTCCTGGACGTAGGACGCGGGGCCGACGAGGTTGATCATCTCCAGCAGCTCCATCGGCACCTTCGCCTCGGCGTCGCGCTTGTGACCGTCGAGGTAGAGGTCCTGGATCTCCTTGGCCTCCTGCTCGAAGCCGTACCGGCAGACCAGCTCGTTGTAGAAGTTCTTGTTGCGCGCGCCCATCCCGCCGACGTAGAGCGCCACGATCGGGCGGGCGAAGTCGAGCATCGACTTCACGTCCTCGCCGATGGCCACGAGGCCGCCGGCGACGACCTCGAGCGGACCGAGGTCGGCGGACCGCTTCGCGGTGCCGGCCCGCAGCGACTCGCCCCAGGCGATGTCGGCCTTCTCGGGGGCGTAGAGGTGCGGGAGCCAGCCGTCGGCGTACTCCGCGGTGGCCCGCACGTTGGCCTCACCCAGAGCAGCGATGTAGATCGGCACCGCCGACCGCTCGGGCTTGGTCAGCATCTTCAGCGGCTTGCCGAGGCCGGTGCCCTGGTCGGCGGGCAGCGGCAGGGTGATGTGCTTGCCGGAGTACTCGATCGTCTCGCGGCGCAGCATCGCGCGCACGACCTCCACGACCTCGCGGGTGCGGCCCAGCGGCTTGGTGTAGGGAAGGCCGTGCCAGCCCTCGATCACCTGCGGGCCGGAGGCGCCGAGCCCCAGGATCGCGCGACCGCCGCTGACGTTGTCGAGGCCGGCCGCGGTCTGGGCGAGCGTACCGGGGGTGCGCGAGTAGATGTTGAGGATCGCGGCGCCGATCTCGACGGTCTCGGTGCGCGCCGCGAGATAGCCCATCAGGGTGGGGGAGTCGAAGCCGTAGGCCTCGGCCACCCACACGGTGTCGAGTCCGGCCTTCTCCCAGGCGGCGACCTGGTCGGCAGCCGCCCGCGGGTTGCCGTCGTACTGCAGCATCGTCGAGATCTTCATGACCGTGACAGTAGCACTGTCACAGTCGGCGCGGGGAGGTGGCGCGCGTCACCCTCAGTCGCCGGGCCACTCCCCGGTCCAGCGCTGGAACATCCGCGCCCCGCCGCGGTCGATCGCGGTCTTCACCACCGCGAAGACGGCCGCCTGGAGGGCCGCCGCGGCGATGACCTCCTTCAGCGAGTACTCCGACTCCAGGGACTTCGGCGGGTCGCCCTCACCGGCGGTCCGGTGCCAGATCAACTTGGTCACCTTGCCGGCGAGCACCCCCCCGGCCAGGCCGCCGATCAGGCCGATCGGCCGGTAGAGGATCTTGGCTGCCTTGTTTCCCTTGGGCTGCATGTGCGGTTGCGGGGCCATGCCCGTCCCGTGCCCGGGCCGGGCCCGGCGGAAACGCGTCGGCTAGCGGTGCCAGCTCGCCCAGAGCGCGGCATAGGAGCCGCCCTGCGCGACCAGCTCGTCGTGGGTCCCGAGCTCGGCGATGCGCCCCTCCTCCACCACCGCGACCCGGTCGGCGTCGTGGGCGGAGAACAACCGGTGGGCGATCGCGATCACCGTCCGGCCGGCGAGCACCCCGGCGAGGGAGCGCTCCAGGTGCCGGGCCGCCCGGGGGTCGATCAGGGACGTCGCCTCGTCGAGGACCAGGGTGCCGGGGTCGGCGAGCACCAGCCGGGCCAGCGCGACCTGCTGCGCCTGCGCCGGGGTCAGCGCCAGGCCCCCGGACCCCACCTCGGTGTCGAGGCCGTCGGGGAGCGCCTCGACCCAGCCGCGGGCGTCGACCGCGTCGGGGGCGGCCAGCACCCGGGCGTCGGGGACGGCGGGCAGGTCTCCGGGAAGGCGGGGGGCGTGGTCGAGGGCCATCACCAGGTTATCGCGCACGGTGCCGGCGAAGACGTGGTGCTCCTGGGTGACCAGGCAGACGTGCCGACGCAGCTCGGTGGCGGGGAGGTCGGCCAGCGGGACGTCGCCGAGGCGGATCTCGCCGGCGCGGGGCGGGTGGATCCCGGCGATCAACCGGCCCAGGGTCGACTTGCCGGCACCGGAGGGCCCCACCATCGCCAGCCGCTCCCCGGGCTCGACGACCAGGTCGACGCCGTGGAGCACGTCGCCGCTCTCGTCCCCCGTCTCGTCATAGGCGAACCGCACATCGCGGGCGACCAGGCGCTCACCCCGCACCGGGGCCTGCGAGGCGGTGGGCCGGTCGTCCTCGGCGGCCTCGCCGACGCCGAGCAGCCGGGCGAGCGAGGCCAGGCCGACCTGGAGCTCGTCGAGCACCATGACCAGCCGGTCGACCGGATCGGCGAGCATCTGCACGTAGAGCACCGCCGCGGTGACCGCGCCCAGTCCGACCCGACCGTCGGCGTAGAGGAGACCGCCGACCACCAGCGTGACGACGGTGGGGAGCAGGTAGGACAGCTCCATGGACGGGTAGAAGAACGTGCGCAACCGCAGGGTCCGCCGCTCGGCGGTGTAGGACCGGCGGATCGCGGCCTCCAGATCGCTCATCCGCTGCTCGCCGAGGGCGAGGGCCTCGGTGGTGCGGGCACCCTCGGCGGTCTCGGTGAGCGAGGCGCTGATGGCGGCGTACGACGCGTTCTCCTCCAGGTACGCCGGACGGGCCCGGCGCAGGTACCACCGGGACGCGAGTACCTGGAGCGGCACCCCGACCAGGCAGCAGGCCAGGGCCCACCCCCCGACGGCCGCGGTGGCGACGAGGGTCAGACAGGTCGTGACCAGCGCGATGACCGCCTCGGGCAGCGCCCACCGCGCCGACCAGCCGACTGCCTCGACGTCGCGCGAGGTGCGGGTGATCAGATCGCCGCTCCCGGCGCGCTCGACGACGCCGAGGGGGAGCCGCAGCGCGCTGGCGACGAAGTCCTCCCGCAGTCGTGCGAGCACCCGCTCACCGAGCACGTAGGACACGAACCGGGCCCACCGGGTCAGCAGCGCCTCGGCGAGCAGGAAGGCCGCCAGCGCCAGCACGATCCGGTCGACCTCGGCCACCGTGGTGCCGGCCTCGACAGCCTCGACGAGCCGACCGAGCAACCGGGGCGCGACCAGCGCCGCGGCCGCAGCGAGCCCGTTGAGGGCCACGCCGAGCCAGACCTGGCGCGGGTAGCGCGCGAGGACCCTGACCGCGTAGCGGCGTACGGCCCGCGGCTCGGCGACCGGCAGGTCGGTGCGCGCGCTCACGCCGGCACCTCCTCGCGGGTGACGAGCGCGCGGTAGACCGGGTCGCCGTGCAGCAGCTCGGCGTGGGAGCCGCGGGCCCGCAGCGCGCCACCGTGCACGAAGAGCACCTCGTCGACCCGGTCGAGCACCAACGGACTCGTCGTGGTGACGACGGTGGTGCGGCCCCGGCGGTGTGCGGCGAGGCGGTCGGCGATCTTCCCCTCGGTGTGGGCATCGACCGCGGACGTCGGCTCGACCAGCAGCAGCACCTCCGGATCGGCGGCGAGGGCGCGGGCCAGCACGAGCCGCTGCCGCTGCCCGCCGGAGAACGAGCGGCCGCGTTCGTGCACCGGCGCGTCGGGGCCCGCCGGGAGGGCGTCGAGGACATCGGTCGCGGCCGCGGTCTCGATGGCCGCGCGGACGGCGTCCTCGCCCTGGTCGCGGACGTCGAGCACCGACCGCATCGGTCCGGAGAACAGCCCGTCGCTCGCCCCGGCGACCAGGATCCGACGGCGCAGCTCGGCAGGGTCGATCTCGTGGAGCGGGATACCGCCCCAGGTCGGCGCGTCGTCCGTGGCGGGGGCGAAGCCGGCGAGCCGGTCGACCAGCACCGCGGCGTCCTCGGGCGGCTCGGAGACGATCGCGCTGAGCACCCCGGGACGGATCTGCAGCCCGGCGGCGGGGTCGACGAGTCCGGTGCCGGCCGCCGGGGCCGGCCCCGGACGCGTGCCGTGCGCGGCCGGCTCCAGCGCCAGCACCCGGACGACCCGGCGCGCCGAGACGATCGCCTTGATCCACTTGTTGGCGAACTCGGTCAGCGTCCGCACCGGGATCAGCAGGAAGGTCGCGTAGCCGTAGAACGCGACGAGCTCGCCGGGGCTGATCCGGCCGGTGACCGCGAACCGCGCCCCCACCCACACGACCACGACCACCAGCGCTCCCGGCAGCAGCACCTGAGCGGCGTCGAGCCAGGACTGGACGCGGCCGACCTCCACCCCGGCGCGCCGGACGGCGCGCGAGGTGGTGACGTAGCGGCGGTGGAAGACCCGCTCCCCGCCGATGCCGAGCAACACCCGCAACCCGCCGACGATGTCGGTGGCGAGGTTCGTGAGCGAGCCGGTGAGCTCACGCTGGTGTGCCGTCCGCCGCTGCAGGGGCGCCAGCAGCGGCCCCAGCGCCAGCAGCAGCGCGGGCACCCCGACCAGGACCAGTAGGGCGAGCGGGAGGGAGGTCTGCAGCAGGATCACCGCGACCACCCCGATGGACACCACCGCGCCCGAGGCGCGGGCGGTCACGTCGAGGGCGTGCCCGAGGTGGCCGAGGTCGCTGGTGCCGATCGCCACCACCTCGCCGGTGGAGACCCGGCGCGGTAGTTCGGCGCCGAGCCGGGTGACCTGCCGGGTCACCACCTGCACCGTCGTGTAGGCCGCCGACAGCCAGTTGGTCACCGCGAACCGGTGCCGGACGATGCCGGCCACGACCTGCACGCCGCCGACCGCCAGCATCGCCGCGGCCCAGCCGAGCAGGGCCCGGGTGTCGCGGGCGGTCACCCCGGCGTCGATCGCACGACCGACGACCGCCGGCAGCACCGCCTGCGCCGACATCCACAGCACCCCGAAGCCGACGCCGCCCAGCAGGGTGGCGACCTGCGTGCGCATGAGCCACAGCAGGAACCTGCCGGGCGACCGGTGGTCGGGGGTCCCGGGGTCGAGGAGGGGGAGGTCGCGCACCGGGCAACGTTAGGCAGCCCGGCCGGTCGGCGGCGAGCCGATTTCGTCGCCGTCAGGCCAGCGCCGCGGCGAGCGTGGTCAACGTCTCGCTGCAGCCGGCATCGACCCGCACCGTGGCGAGGTCGTCGCCGCGGGTGGGACCGCGGTTGACGATCACGACCGGCACGCCGGCCCGCGCACACCGGCGGACGAATCGGAACCCCGACATGACCGTGAGCGAGGAGCCGGCGACCAGGAGCGCGCCGGTCGCGGGCGAAAGTGCGTCGACGGCGTCGAAGCACCTCTGCACGCGCGGGCGGGGCACGTTCTCGCCGAAGAACACGACGTCGGGCTTGAGCACCCCGCCGCAGCGGTCGCAGTCGGGGACCACGAAGGCGTCGGTGTCGGTGAGGAGCACGTCGCCATCCGGTCGCGCCGGTGCGTGCAGGTGCCGCTCGGCGTAGCCGGGATTGAGCGCGGAGAGCCGCTCCTGCAGGGCGGCGCGGGCGGTGCGCGTGCCGCACCCGAGGCAGACGACCTCGGCGATCCGCCCGTGCAGCGCGACGACCGCCGCGGAGCCGGCGCGCTCGTGCAGGCCGTCGACGTTCTGGGTGATCAGCAGCCGCTGCCGACCGGCCGCCTCGAGACGGGCGACGGCCCGGTGGCCGGCGTTCGGTGCGGCACCGCCCATCCGACCCCAGCCGACGTGACTGCGCGCCCAGTAGCGGCGGCGCGCCGCCGGACCGGAGCAGAACTCGTCGAAGGTCATCGGTCGGCGGTCGGGTGCCAACGGCCCGCGGTAGTCGGGGATGCCGGAGTCGGTGGACATCCCGGCCCCCGTCAGGGTGACCAGGGTGCGGCCGGCGAGGAGATCGAGGGCCGCGCCGACCGGGTCAGCGCGCGTAGCGGAGCTCAGCACGTGCGCGGGCCTTGGCCGCCTCGACCTCGCGGTCCTTGGGCGGAGCGGAGGTGGTGAGGCGGTCGAGCAGGTCGCGCGTGGTGGCGGCGATCTCACGGACCGCCGCGTCGAAGGCCTCCTGGTTGGCCCGGGATGGCTTCGAGGTGCCGCTGATCTTGCGGACGTACTGCAGCGCCGCGGCCTGCACCTCGTCGTCGGTGGCCGGGGGCGCGAAGTTGTGGAGGGTGCGGATGTTGCGGCACATGTGCGTCACGGTACGCCGATATCGTTGCGCCGTGGACCCCGACGAACGCCCGACCTCCGGATGGTCCCACCTCTTCGAGGAGCCCGCAGCGCCCCCGCGGCGCCGGCCGTCGTGGTGGGTTGTGGCGCCGGTCGCCGTCGTCGGCGTGGTGGTCGTGACGCTCGTCCTCAGCGGCGTCCTCGGACTCCTCGCGGGTTTCCGGCCACCGTGGGCGCCGGGGTCGCAGGAGGTCAGTCCGTTCACCGACCGGGCGATGTATGCCGACCCCGACTCCCGCACGGCCCGGGCGGCGGCCAAGGCCGAGCAGGCGGGCAGCCCGGACGCGGCGACCCTGCGCCGGCTGGCTGCGACGCCGCAGGGCATCTGGCTCGTGCCGGAGGAGCACGGGGTCGACTCGGTCGCCCGGCACGTGGAGCGCATCGTCGACGACGCCGGGGACGCGGTGCCGGTGCTGGTGGTCTACGGCGTCCCGCAGCGGGACTGCACCGGGGGGTTCTCCGCCGGCGGGCTCGCCGGGGACGAGTACCTCGCCTGGATCGGGGCGATCGCCGACGGGCTCGGCCGGGCCGAGCGGGCCGCGGTGGTGCTCGAGCCCGACGCGCTGGTGGCGACCTTGGAGTGCGCCGAGCTCGAGTCGCGGATCGGCCTGCTGCGCTCGGCGGTCGGTGTCCTCGCCGAGTCCCGGGCCGCGGTCTACGTCGACGCCGGGCACTCCGGCTGGCGCTCGGCCGAGGAGGTGGCGGCCCTGCTCGTCGACGTCGGCGTCGAACGGGTGCGCGGTTTCGCCACCAACGTCGCCAACTCCCAGCCCGAGGCGCTCGAGCTCGCCTACGCGCGGGCGATCAACGCCGCCTTGCCCGCGCCGGTGCACGCTGTGGTCGACACCGGACGCAACGGCAACGGCGCGGGCGCGACCTATTGCAACGCCACCGGCCTGGCGCTCGGGGCCCCGCCGGCGCCGACCTCCGGTGAGGACCCGTGGGACGCCCGGCTGTGGGTCAAACCGCCGGGGGAGAGCGACGGGACCTGCAACGGCGGACCACCCGCTGGCGAGTTCTGGCCCGAGCGCGCCGTCTCGCTCGCCCGCGGGGCCGGCTGGTAGCCGCTGGAACTTCGGTGATCCTTGCAGTCCGGATCCGGCATTGCGGCGGGTGAGGGCCGCCGCCGTTGTTAGAGTCGCCCCCATGGATCCAGCCGAGGCCTGGGTGGCCGTCATCATCGAGGACGAGCCCGACGTACGGATGCTCCTCGACACGGTCCTCACCCAGAGCGGCTTCCGAACGGTGGTGGCCACCGACGGTCCCGAGGGCCTCGAGGCGGTGCGGGCGCACAACCCGCTGCTGACGACGCTCGACGTCAACATGCCCGGTATGGACGGCTTCGCCGTGGCCAAGCGGATCCGTGAGTTCAGCCAGACCTACCTGATCATGATCACCGGTCTCGGCGACGAGATCGACGTGATCTCCGGCCTGGAGGCCGGCGCCGACGACTACCTCGTCAAGCCGTTCCGGCCCCGGGAGCTGCGCGCCCGGGCGGAGTCGATGCTGCGGCGACCGCGCCACCGCACCGGCCCGAACGAGCCGATCCAGGCGCCACCGCCGGCACCCGCCCCCGCGCCGGCACCCACCGAGACCTGGGCCGAGCAGGCCGCCCGCCAGCTCAGCGACGGTGCGGGCGTCCGCCCGATCGCCGGCACCTCCGCGCCGCCCGCCAAGCAGTCCCCGCCGGCCCCCCAGCCAGCCACCCAGCCGGTCGCCCAGCCCGCGGCTCCGGAACCCACCCGGACCGAGCTGCCGTACGCCCCCGAGCCCCAGGTCACCCCGACCGGCGGGTGGATCCGGGTCGGCGAGCTCGCGGTCAACACCGACCAGCGGGTCGTCACGGTCGGCCAGCGCACCATCGACCTCACCAGCGTGGAGTTCGAGCTGCTCACCTCGCTGCTGATGTCCGGACGCCGCGTCCGGAGCAAGGCCGACCTCGTGCTCACCATGCGCGGGCAGAACTACGTCACCGCGTACTTCGTCAACGAGGCCGACAAGCGTGAGGTCGAGGGCCACATCGAGAGCATCCGCCGCAAGATCGGCGACGACGGCGCCACCCCGCGCTGGATCGAGACCGTGCGCGGGGTGGGCTACCGGCTGGCCGTCCCCGACTGAGCCGGGGCCGGCCGCACCGCGGTCAGTTCGCGGTCAGTTCGCGGTGAACGGGATCTTCGTGACCTGGGTGGTCAGCTCGGAGGGGAAGATCGACATCGGGACCTTCTGCCGGATGATCTTGCGCCGGTAGCGGTCCGCGCCCGCCCGGGTCTCGATGTAGACCGTCGCGCGGAACATCAGGTCGACCCCGATCGTGTCCGGGTCGAGGGTCCCGATGGTCTGGTTGCGCAGCTCGAAGGCGCCCTTGGGCGAGGTGATGAGCATGCCGTGCTTGTTGGTGACCGGCTCCGGGTCGAAGGTGATGCGCCGGGCCTGGGCGTCGAGGTAGTAGGGCTCCTCGACCACGCCGGAGGTCGTCTTGGTCTGCGAGGTGACCGTGATGTTGCCCAACCACACCTTGCGCTTGGTGGCGAAGCGGTCGCGCAGCTTCCGGTTCAGGTCGTAGGCGGTGAGGGTGAAGGAGAAGTGCTTGTTGCCCCGGGGGAACCACAGGTTCGTCTCCGGCGTCGCCTTGGTCGGCCACAGGGTGTAGACGAAGTCGAGGTTGCGGACCCGGGTGTGGGACTGGAAGGTGCCGTCGTTGGTGAACTGCGTCGGGTACGGCGTCGGGTTCTTCGACGGCGTCGCGACCGGAGTGGGCTCCGGGTCGGCGGCGGTGAGGTCGCCGAGCAGCCCGCAGCCGGAGAGCAGCACGCTGAGGGCGGCCGCGAGCGCGAGCGCAGCACGGGTGCGGCGGGTGGTGGTGGTCGTCATGCCTTGAACCCCTTGTAGCGTCGCAGGATCTTCAATCCCATCCAGGCGGTCTGCGCGATGGTGATCGCGCCGAGGATCGGCCAGCCGACCGCGAGGATGTCGGACTTGGTGCCGATCGGCAGTTGCAGCCAGATCGCCGCCATCGCCCCCAGGAAGACGACCAGCACGATCACCGGCGTCCAGTGGCTGTTGCCCGATCCCCGTTCGGCCTTGGCCTGAGCGGCCCAGTTGTCGGTTTGGGTGCGGCTGGCGAACTTCGCCCACGAGCGCACGAAGTGGCCCAGGCGGATCCACATGTAGGCCTCGGCGAAGACGATGCACAGCGCGAAGACGTAGTCGCGGGAGTTCGCGTAGTGCATCGAGCGCGCCACGCGGAGGTTCAGGATGGTCGCCACCGTCGGTGGGATCAGCCACAGCGGGTTGAACACGAACGCGCTGATCGACAGCGAGCCGGCCAGCAGCAGGAAGAAGCCGACCCGGGTGATCAGGTTGAGCACCATCGAGGCCTGCTCGAACCACCGCAGGCGCAGGTTCGGGTGGAACGGCTGACCCTTGGTGTCGCCGCGCTGGCCGGGCCACATGAGCTCGATCGCGCCGAAGTTCCACTTCACCTGCTGGGCGTCGAGCGCGCGCAGGGTGGTCATGCCTCCCACGTGGGCCCGGGCGACGGCGCTGATCTTGGTCAGGTAGCCCGCGCTCTTGATCTCCAGCGACAGCAGGGAGTCCTCGACCTCGCTGTCGCGGACCCACGGGTAGCGCTGGTGGGTGCGCTCCACGACCTCGCGCAGGGCGTGCGTGGAGAAGATCGAGAACTGGCCGCCGAGGACCGCCATGTTGCGACCCCGCAGCAGGTTCTGCATGTTGAAGGCGGCGAACTGCGCGCGCTGGCCGGCGATCAGGAACTTCGCCATCGGCCCCTTCAGCGCGCTGTCGTCGATGCTGTAGATGGCGGAGATGCCGCCGATCCGGTCGTCGCTGGAGATCTCGTCGACCAGCGCCTGGACGGCGTTCGGCTCGGCGGTGGTGTCGCCGTCGACGCCGAGCAGGTAGTCGCACCCCTCGACGAGGGAGTAGCCGTAGTTGAGCGCCCCGACCTTCTTGTCGGGGTTCTCGCCGATGTCGTGGACGAAGATCTCGCAGGACTGCTCGTTGCCGTGCTTGTCGGCGCGCACGTGCAGGCCGGCGTAGTGGCTGGCGACCTCGACGGTGTCGTCGGTGGTGTTGTTGACGATGACGTGGATGACGTCGGGGAGACGGGTCTGGTTCAGCAGCGAGTCCAGCACCGCGGCGATCGTCTCCTCCTCGTTGTAGCAGGGGATCACGCAGCCGATGGTCGGCCGGTAGGTCGGGATCTGCTCGAGGCTGGAGAGGAACGCCGGGGCGTAGGCCATCATCGCCGGGTCCGGGGCGGGCAACGAGCGCACGTAGGACGGATCAGGCGCAGAGGGCCGGGCGGGCGCGCTCTGCTCGGTGTCCTGGCCGCGTGGCCAGGGGAAGTCCTGGTTCCCGTTCACGCTGGGAAGTCTGGTGCACGTGGTGCAACCCGTACCGATGGCAAGTGCAAGGTTTCTGCAGGTTCGGCGCAACCTTGTTCACGCCGGGATGACGCCGGGCTGCTCAGGTCGGCAACCCGCTGCTGCGCCACCCGCCCCGACCGTGCGGCAGGCTGCGACGGTGGAGCCGATGTGGCGCCGCCCAGGCTCGGACGGGCCGGGGGGCGGGGGCCGCGCCGGCGCCCGCCACGGCCGAGAGCACCGCGGTCAGCGCGGCGACCTCCTCGTCCGTCGCCCCACCGCGCACGAGGAACAACGGCGTCGGGTCGGCTTCGCTCGCGGTCACAGCGGGATGTTCCCGTGCTTCTTCGGCGGCAGCGTCTCGCGCTTGGTCTGCAGCAGGCGCAGGGCGCGGACGACCTCGACGCGGGTCTCGTGCGGGGCGATGACCGCATCGACGTACCCGCGCTCGGCGGCGATGTAGGGGTTGGCCAGCGTGCGCTCGTAGTCGTCGATGAGCTCGGCGCGCTTGGCCTCGACGTCCTCGCCGGCGGCCTCGGCGGCGGCCAGGGTCTTACGGTGCAGGATGTTGACCGCGCCCTGGGCGCCCATGACCGCGATCTGCGCGGTCGGCCAGGCCAGGTTGATGTCGGCGCCGAGGTGCTTGGACCCCATGACGTCGTACGCGCCGCCGTAGGCCTTGCGGGTGATGATGGTGACCAGCGGGACGGTGGCCTCGGCGTAGGCGTAGATCAGCTTCGCGCCGCGGCGGATGATGCCGTTGTACTCCTGATCGGTACCGGGCAGGAAGCCGGGCACGTCGACGAAGGTCAGCACCGGGATGTTGAAGGCGTCGCAGAACCGCACGAACCGGGCGGCCTTCTCGGAGGCGTCGATGTCGAGGGTGCCGGCGAACTGCACCGGCTGGTTGGCGACGACGCCGACCGAGCGGCCCTCCACGCGGCCGAAGCCGACGATGATGTTGGGCGCGAACATCGGCTGGACCTCGAGGAAGTCCGCGTCGTCGACGACGGTCGCGATGACCTCGTGCATGTCGTAGGGCTGGTTCGGGCTGTCGGGGATGATCGCGTCGAGCGCGCGGTCCTCGTCGGTGAACGTCAGCTCGGCGGGGTTGTCGAAGACCGGGGCCTCGTCGAGGTTGTTCTGCGGCAGGTAGGAGATCAGCGCCTTGACGTACTCGAGCGCGTCCTCCTCGTCGGTCGCCATGTAATGGGCGTTGCCCGACTTGGTGTTGTGCGTCCGCGCACCGCCGAGGTCCTCGATGGTGACGTCCTCGCCGGTGACGGTCTTGATGACGTCGGGACCGGTGATGAACATCGCCGAGGTCTGGTCGACCATGACGGTGAAGTCGGTGACCGCGGGGGAGTAGACGTGGCCGCCGGCGCAGTTGCCCATGATCAGGCTGATCTGCGGGATGACCCCGGAGGCGTGCACGTTGCGCTTGAAGATCTCGCCGTACAGGCCCAGGGAGACGACGCCCTCCTGGATCCGGGCGCCGGCGCCCTCGTTGATGCCGATGATCGGGGAGCCGGTCTTGATCGCGAGGTCCATGACCTTGCAGATCTTCTCGCCGTAGACCTCGCCCAGCGACCCGCCGAAGACGGTGAAGTCCTGGGAGAACACGCACACCTGGCGCCCGTCGATGGTGCCGTAGCCGGTGATCACGCCGTCGCCGTACGGCCGGGTCTCCTGCAGGCCGAACGCGGTCGAACGGTGGCGGGCGAGCTCGTCGAGCTCGACGAAGGACCCCTCGTCGAAGAGCATCTCGATGCGCTCGCGGGCGGTCTGGCGGCCCTTGGCGTGCTGCTTCTCCACCGCCTTCGCCGAGCCGGCGTGCACCGCCTCGTCGATCCGGCGGTCGAGGTCGGCGAGCTTCCCCTCCGTGGTGTGGAGATCGATGTCCTCCGGCACGTCGGTGCCTTCACCGATCGCGGGGTTCACTGCTGCGCTCAACACGACCTCCTCGGGTCCTCATCAGGCCGTCGGTCAGGGTAGTACCTGTGACCTTCGACGATCTCGACCGCCCACCCCTTGACCGCGACGCCCTCCACGAGGCGCTGACGCGGGGGGCGTCCCTGTGGCACCGGGTCGACCTGTATGCCTCGGCGGCGTCCACCAACGCGCTCGCCGCGGGTGCTGCTCGCGACGGTGCGGCGGAGGGCCTGGTCGTGGTGGCCGACCACCAGACCGCCGGTCGGGGCCGACTCGACCGGGCCTGGTCGACCCCGCCCGGCACCGCGCTCACCTTCTCGGTCCTGCTCAGCCCGGCGCCGGTGCCGGGGAAGCGGTGGCCCTGGCTGCCGCTGTTGACGGGGGTCGCGGGCGCGGAGGGCGTACGCCGCGCGACCGGGGTGCAGGCCGGGGTGAAATGGCCCAACGACGTGCTCGTCGCCGAGCGCAAGCTCGCCGGGATCCTGGTGGAGCGGGTCGAGGGACCCTCCGGGCCGATGGCGGTCGTCGGGGTCGGACTCAACGTCGCGATGGATGCCGACGAGCTGCCGGTGCCGCAGGCGACCTCGCTGGTGCTCGAGATGGATCCGGCGGGGCCGCGGCCGGACCGGACGGTCGTGCTGCGCGAGGTGCTGCGGACCTTCGAGGCGCTCTACCTCGAGTGGCGAGGTGAGGGCGGCGACCCCGCGGCGGGGCTGCATGCGTCGTACCTGCGACGGTGCGTCTCGCTCGACCGGGACGTCACCGTCGAGCTGCCCGACGGCACCAACTTCGCCGGGCGGGTGGAGTCCGTGGACGCCTCCGGGGCGTTGGTCGTGGCCGGGACCGACGGCACGGGCCGGACGGTCCGTCGCTCGTTCCACGCCGGCGACGTGGTGCACGCGCGGCGTACGCCCTGACCGTGCCATGATGCGCGGGTGTCCTTTCCGCAGCGCCTGTTGAACGAGGGCGAGTCGATCGTCGTCACCACGCGCACCCACGTGAAGGCGATGATCCTGCCCACGCTGGTCGCCGTGATCGTCCTTGCGGTGGCCGGGTTCGCCTCGACCCTGCCGAGCGGTGACCCGCGGACCCCCGTGCTGTGGGCGATCTGGGTGGTGGCGGCGCTGCTGCTGATCTGGTGCTTCCTGCGGCCGCTGGTCACCTGGCTCACCACGACCTACACCTTCACCAACCGGCGGTTCATCGCCCGCGCCGGCTTCATCGCGCGCAAGGGCCGCACGATCCCGCTGAACCGGATCAGCGGCGTCGACTTCGACATCGGCGTGGTCGACCGGATCTTCCGGTGCGGCACCCTCGTGGTCAGCGACGCCAGCGAGGCCGGGTCGGTGGAACTGCACGACATCCCCCAGGTCGAGCGGGTCCAGATGCGCGTGGCCGAGGAGCTGCACCGGCTCTCGAGCGGCGACCGCGCCGACGACGGCACCTAGGCCGATGGCTGCTGCCGACCAATCCCGCCCGTCGACCCGCGATCAGCTGGCCCGGGCGATCCTCGGGCTCGGGGAGAGCGGGACCGCGCTCACCAGCGGCGAGGTCGCCGCGGCTGCCGGTGTCGACGAGACCGTCGCGCGCCGGCTGTGGCGGGCGCTCGGCTTCCCCGACGCCGGCGACGAGGCGGCGTTCTCGGCCGCCGACGCCCAGGCGCTCGGGCTGATCACCGCCGCCGTCGGCGACGACCTGATCGACCTCGACACCGCCGTCCAGCTGACCCGGGCCCTGGGCCAGACGATGGGCAAGCTCGCCGACTGGCAGGTCGCGACGCTGAGCACCCGGGTCGAGGAGCTCGGCCGGCTCCAGCGCGGACCCGAGCAGCTGGTCGAGGGCGCGCTCGACCTGGTCGAGCGCGTCGGCCCCACCTTCGAGGAACTGCTGGTCTACGCCTGGCGGCGCCATCTCGCTGTGGCCGTCGGCCGGCTGGAGGCGCTGGAGACCCCGGGCAGCGAGTTGCACCTCGCCGAGGTCACCGTCGGCTTCGCCGACCTGGTCGGCTTCACCGCGCTGTCGAACCAGCTCAACCAGGACGAGATCGGCGACCTGGTCGAGGTGTTCGAGACGCGCTGCACCGACGTGGTCGCCAGCCGGCGCGGCCGAGTGATCAAGAGCATCGGCGACTCGGTGCTCTTCGTCGCCGAGGACCCGGTCACCGGCGTCCACATCGCCGAGGACATCGTCCAGGTGATCGGCCGCGACAAGCGGCTGCCCGACGTGCGCGTCGGCCTGGCCTCCGGCACCGTCACCCAGCGGCTGGGCGACGTGTTCGGCCCGCCGGTCAACCTGGCGGCCCGGTTGACCGCCGTCGCGCGGCGCAACCGGGTGATCGTCGCCCCCGACACCGCCGCGGTGCTCCCCGGCGACCTGTTCTCCAGTCGGACGCTGCCGGCGCGGCCGCTGCGCGGCTTCGGCGTCGTGGAGCCCGTCGCCGTCCGCCGGGTGCGTTGAGCGCGTGGTTCCTGGCCTGTTCGGGCCATGTCGGCGTAGTCATTTCGGGGGGTATGGCGCCGCTTCGGCGGATGGGGGCCCGGATGGCCCGATACTGACCCGGTGGTGACCGTCCAGGACGTCGCGGTCGACCTCGAGGCCCGGCGGTGCTGGCGTGGGGGAGTCGAGGTGAGGCTCGCGCGCAAGGAGTTCGACCTCCTCGCCGCCCTGATCCAGCGCGCCGGTCGGATCGTCTCCCGGGCCGAGTTGATGAGCGAGGTCTGGCAGACGACGTTCTGGACCTCGTCGAAGACGATCGACGTGCACCTGGGCTGGCTGCGCCGCAAGCTCGGCGACGACCCCCGGCGACCCCAGCTGATCACCACGGTGCGCGGCCGCGGCCTGCGCTTCGAGCTCGCGGCGCCGGTGGGCGACGACGCCGCCCCGTCGGCCAGCGTCGCCGGACACGCCTGACCCCGGTCGGGGGCCCGGCACTAGGCTGCCGTCCGTGTCCGCGGCGCCTTCCCCTGTTCCCACCCCCCGGGTGGCCGTCATCGGCGGCGGCCAGCTCGCCCGGATGCTCGCCCAGCCGGCGATCGCGCTGGGGGTGCCGCTGCGCCTGCTCGCCGAGGGGCCGGGCGTCTCGGCGGCGCAGGTCGTCGTCGACCACACCGTCGGCGACTACCGCGACCTCGCCACCCTGCGGACCGCGACCGCCGGGTGCGCGGTGGTCACCTTCGACCACGAGCACGTCCCGACCGAGCACCTGCGGGCGCTCGAGGCCGACGGGGTCGCCTGCCGACCCGGCCCGGGTGCGCTCGTGCACGCGCAGGACAAGGCCGTGATGCGGGCGCGGCTCACCGCGATGGACGTCCCCTGCCCGCGGCACGTCGTGGTCGCCTCGCCGGCCGACGTCGAGGCGTTCGCCACCGACGTCGGCGGGTTCCCGGTCGTGCTCAAGACCACCCGCGGCGGGTACGACGGCAAGGGCGTGTGGGTCGTCGGCTCGGCGGAGGGGTCGGCCGAGGCGTTCGCCGCCGCGACGGCCGCCGGCGTCGAGGTGCTGGCGGAGGAGAAGGTCGACTTCACCCGCGAGCTCTCCGCGCTGGTCGCCCGCTCGCCGTCCGGCCAGGCGGCGGCGTACCCCGTGGTGCAGACCACCCAGCTCGACGGCATCTGCCACGAGGTGATCGCGCCCGCCCCGGACCTCGACCCCGACCTGGCCCACGAGGCCCAGCAGATCGCGCTGCGGGTCGCCGCCGAGCTCGACGTGACCGGCATCCTCGCCGTCGAGCTGTTCGAGACCGTCGACCCGGCGACCGGCGCCGGAGGGGTGCTCGTCAACGAACTGGCCATGCGGCCCCACAACACCGGGCACTGGTCGCAGGACGGCGCGGTCACCAGCCAGTTCGAGAACCACCTGCGGGCGGTGCTCGACCTGCCGCTCGGCGACCCCCGACCGCGCGCCCCCTGGACCGTGATGGTCAACATCCTGGGCGGGGAGGCGGAGGTCGGCAGCCTCTACGCCGGCTACCCGCACGCCCTCGCCCGCGACCCGCGACTGCGGGTGCACCTCTACGGCAAGGACGTGCGTCCGGGCCGCAAGGTGGGGCACGTCAACGCGTACGGCGAGGACCTCGACGAGGTCCTCGAGCGCGCCCGGCACGCGGCGGCCTGGTTCCGCGGCGACCTCGGAGAGGACAGCGAATGAGCGAGCAGCAGGCGACCGACGCGGTGCGGGTCGGCATCGTGATGGGGTCCGACTCCGACTGGCCGGTGATGCGGGCGGCGGCCGAGGCGCTGGCGGAGTTCGGCATCGGCTACGAGGCCGATGTCGTCTCGGCGCACCGGATGCCCGAGGAGATGCTCGCCTACGGCAAGGACGCCGCGGGTCGCGGACTGGCGGTGATCATCGCCGGAGCCGGCGGCGCCGCGCACCTGCCCGGCATGCTGGCCGCGGTGACGCCGCTGCCGGTCATCGGCGTGCCCGTGCCGCTCAAGCACCTCGACGGGATGGACTCGTTGCTCTCGATCGTGCAGATGCCGGCCGGGGTCCCGGTCGCGACGGTGGCCGTCGGCAACGCCCGCAACGCCGGCCTGCTCGCCGTGCGCATCCTCGCGGCCACCGACCCCGCGCTGCAGGAGCGGATGGTGGATTTCCAGGAGTCGCTGCGGCAGGCGGCGTACGCCAAGGGCGAGGTCGTGCGCGGCGCTCAGACGCGCACCGTCGGTTTCGCCTGAGCGGCAGGGACCGAGCTCAGCTCTCCGTGACCAGACCGTGGGCGTGGGCGAAGACCGCCACCTGTACGCGGTCGCGCAGGCCGAGTTTGCGCAGCACCTGACCCAGGTGGGTCTTCACCGTCGACTCGCTGACGAAGAGCGACGCGGCGATCTCGGCGTTGGAGTCACCCCGCGCGACCCCGAGGAGTACCTCCCGCTCCTTGTCGGTGAGCCGGTCGTAGGCCGGTGGCAGCGGTCGACTGGTGCGGAACTCGCCCTCGAGGAGGGTCGTCAGGTCGTTGGGCGCCAGCACGGCGTTGCCGCCGTGGACGGTGCGGACGGCGTCGGTGAGCTGGGCGGGGGTGGCGTCCTTGAGCAGGAACCCGCTGGCGCCGTGTCGGATCGCGGTCGCGGCGCGCTCGTCGAGGTCGAAGGTCGTGAGGACGACGACGCGCACCGGCCGGCTGCGCGCGCGGACCCGCTCGGGCGCGAAGATCCGCCGCGTCGCCTCGACCCCGTCGAGCTCGGGCATGCGCAGGTCCATGAGGACGACGTCGGGCTCGAGGTCGGCGACGAGTCGCACCGCCTGGTCGCCGTCACCGGCCTCGCCGACGACCTCCAGGTCGGGCTGGGCGTCGATGATCGTGCGCACGCCGGCCCGGAAGAGCTCCTGGTCGTCGACGAGCAGGACCCGGATGGGTGGGGCGGGCGTCGCGCTCACCGCCGGATCTCCCGTGCCCGCACCGGCACCCAGGCGGTCGCCGTGTGCAGGAGCCGACCGTCGCCGCCGTCGGGGTGCGCGCGCCGGCGTACGTCGAGGCGGCCCCCGACCCCGTCGAGCCGGCGACGCATGCCGTCCAGTCCCTGCCCGTCGACCCCCGGCACGGGTTGGGTGGTCGCATTGGCGACCTCGATCCGCAGGTCGTCGGCCCAGTGCACGTCCACCACGATCGCATCCTCGCGCACCCCGTGCTTGAGCGCATTGGTGAGCATCTCCTGCAGCACGCGGAATGCCACGACCTCGAGCTCCGGCGGGAGCGGGCGGGGGGTGCCGTCCTGGGTGAGGTCGACCTGCTGGCCGGTGGCGCGGACGCCGTCGACCAGGGACTCCCAGCTGCCGGGCGGCGGAGGGGGTACGCCGTCGCGGGTGCTGGCGAGCACGCCGCGGACGTCGCGCAGCGACTGGCGGGCCGCGGTGGCGACGTGGGTGAGCGTCTGTCGGATCTCCGGCAGCCGATCGTCGGGTAGGAACTGCGCCGACTCCGCCTGGGCGAGGATCACCGCGAGCGAGTGCCCGACGACGTCATGGACGTCGCGGGCGAGTTGGGCCTGCTCGGCCCGCAGACCGGCGATCTCGGCGACGGCGCGGGTCTCGGACTCCGCCTCGTCGCGGGCCTGCTCCGCCACGGCCTGCCCGGCCCGCGCCCGCAGCGCCAGGCCGGTCAGCCACGGGACGACGAGGACCGTGAAGCCGGCGATGGCGACGAGGACGACGACGAACGGCTTCTCGAGCGGGAACGGCGCGGCATAGACGAGGTCGTAGATGCTGTCGATGAGCGAGCGCGGCATCAGGATGCCGGACCGACCCGCCTGCTGCACGAGGACGACCAGCACACCCGCGAGGCCGGCGGCTGGGATCGACAGACCGCTGGCCCACACGACGCCGCGCGACCCGTGGCGAGCGCACCCGTACGCGACGGCGGCCGCGCCGAGCAGCGGGGTCGGGATGCCCGACCCGGGCAGCAGCACGAACAGCAGGCCGGCGAGCCAGGTTGCGGCGAGGGCGCCCTCGGGCACGCGCCGGAACAGCGCCACCGCGATCGCCATGACCACGGACGTGGCGAGCCCGGCGCTCGAGGGCGCCCAGTACTGCAGGCCGTAGGTCGCGTCGGTGAGTCCGGCGAGGATCACGGTCACGACGAGCAGCGCCTCGGGCCACCAGCGCGTCACGACCTCGGTCGGAGTCGGACGCGCTGTCATCGGTCGGCTCCCACGAGGGCGGGTGCTGCGCCGGCACGCCGTGACCAGCGGTGCACCGGCTGCTCCACGAGATGCCAGCTCAGGCAGGCGGCGACCAGGGTGAGCGCCGCGGCGGCGAGTCCGCCGACGACCTCGCCCGCGACCGGTCGTAACCACAGGGTCAGCGGGTAGTTCCACAGGTACGCGGCGTACGACACCGTCCCCAGCCACACGAGTGGAGCGGCGACGCGCGGGAGGACGGGACCGGCCGGACGGCGGGTGGCGGCGAGGATGCAGGTCGCGGTCAGGACGGCGATCAGCGGGCCTCCGATCAGGTACGTCGCGGCATGGCCCCGCAAGGGAACCACACCGAGTGCCCCGAGCGTGACGAGGCTCAGGAGGACCAGTCCCGGCGGCGGGCACCACCGCCGGGAACCCCGCTCCTGCAGGATCCGGGCGGCGCCTCCGACGACGAAGCACAGCGCCCAGCTGGTGGGCAGCGCGTAGGCGAGGTCCGGATCCGCGCGCAGCCACACGACGGTGGCGACGCACGCGCCCACGCAGGCGAGAGCCGTCACGCCGAGCGCGAGGCCGAGCCGGTCGCGGGCGGCGCCGATCGCCAGCACCGCGGGCCACAGCAGGTAGAACTGCTCCTCGGTCGCCAACGTCCAGAGGTGGAAGGTGGCGGCGCTGCCCTGGTCGAGGGGCAGGTTGGCGGTCCAGGTGAGCGCGATCGCCACCGTGCGCAGGGTCTCGGAACGGTCGCCGAGCGGGTCGAGGGTCATCATCACCACCGCCACGACGATCACGAGGACCAGAAGCGGCGGTGCGAGCCGCAGGGCCCGCCGCCGGTAGAAGCGCGCGAAGCGCACCCGCCCGTGGACCCGGAGGTCGGCGGTGAGCAGTCCGGTGATGAGGTAGCCGCTGAGGCTGAAGAACATCACGATCCCCACGACCCCGGCGCCGGGGAACACCGCCGGCAGGGCATGGCGCAGCAGCACCAGGCCGACCGCGAGCCCGCGCAGCAGGTCCAGTGCCGGATTGCGCGGCCCCGTCACGCGGCCGCCCGGACCAGCTCGCCGAGCAGGCTCGCGTAGCTGCACCCCGCTGCGGCGAACATCCGGGGCACCTGTGAGTGCTCCGTCATGCCCGGCATGGTGTTGACCTCGTTGAGCACGAGGTCCCCGGTCGCGGTGACGAAGAAGTCGACCCGGGCCACCCCGGCACACCCGAGCGCCTCGAAGACCCGCACCGCGGCCGCCTCGAGCCGGTCCGCCAGGTCCGGGTCGAGATCCGCCGGGACCTGGAACCGCGCGCTGCCGTCGTACTTCGTGGCCGTGTCGAAGATGCCGCCGCCCAGGATCTCGAGGGCGGGGGCTACCAGCAGGGTGCCGTCGGCCCGACGCAGGACGGCGACGTCGATCTCGCGGCCGTGCACCACCTCCTCGACGAGGGCCCGGTCGTCGAGCCCGAGGGCCGCCCCGAGCGCCGCAGGCAGCTCCGTGGGGTCGGCGACGAGCGACACCCCATGGCTCGACCCCGCGGCGACCGGCTTCACCACGGCCGCGCCCGTCCACCGGGGAACGGGCTCGCCACGGCGTACGACGACCCCGGGAGCGGTCGCGACGCCGACGGCCCGGGCCACGAGCTTGGTGGTCCATTTGTCCATGGCGATCGCGCCCGCGCCCACGCCCGAGCCGACCAACGGTGAGCCGTGCAGGCGGCTCAGCGCGGCGAGGGTGCCGTCCTCGCCGTCCGGCCCGTGCAGCACGGGGAACCACACGCTGCCCTCCGCGCGGTGCAGCGCCGCGGCGAGGCTGCTGGCGACGCTCGCGCCGAGTGGCGCGCCGTCCTCGTACCAGCGACCGTCCAGCCCGATCGTCAGCTCCAGCACCGCGAAGCCCGCGGTGCGCAGCCCTCGGGCGACCGACCGGGCCGAGGCGAGCGAGACCTCGTGCTCGCAGCTGCGTCCGCCTCCCACCACCGTCACCGTGCTCATCGGACGACCCGCGCGGAGCGGTGGCCGAGGCCGGTGACGATCGCGTGCGGCAACGTGCCCGCCCAGCGTGCCCAGTCGGCGACGGTGGGCTCGCCCGCGTCGCCCGGGCCGAACACGATCGCGACGTCACCGGCCCGGACCCGGTCGGTATCGGTGTGGGGGCCGAGGTCGACGACGACCTGGTCCATCGAGACCGAGCCGATGACGCGACGGCGACGACCCCCGAGCAGCACCTCCGCGGAGCCGCCGGCCTGGTGGGGGAGGCCGTCGGCATAGCCCACCGGGAGCAGCGCGAGCCGGGTCGCATGCCGCGTGCGGTGCCCCTCGCCGTAGCCGACGAGGCTGCCGGCCGGGACGTCGCGCACGTGCAGCACCGGTGCGATCAGCCGCAGGGCCCCGCGCAGCGTCACGGTTCTCGACGGGTCGATGCCGACCAGACCGGCAGCGACGCGGACCAGGTCGTTG
>JAJUGK010000008.1 GCA_029268205.1 Nocardioidaceae bacterium | reverse complement strand
CGGATGTGCTCGTGGATCTGGCGGCCGGCCTCGGGTGACAGGACGGCGTAGACCTCCGGCCCGAGGCCGAAGTGGAAGGAGTCGGCGAGCCGGAGATACTCGCGCACATAGATGCGCAGGCGCTCCAACGGCGTCTCCGCCTCGGCCATGGCCTGCTCCAGGTCGGCGACGTAGCGCGAGGTCTCGTCCATCGCGTACGCCAGGAGGATGTCCTCCTTGTCGCGGAAGTGGTTGTAGAGCGAGGTCCGCCCGACCGCGGCCTCACGCGCGATGTCGGCCATCGACACCGCGGCGTACCCGTGCTCGGCGACCAGGCGCACGAACGCCTCGAAGACCCGGCGCGCGGTCTCCGCCCGGTGGGCCTCGAGGCTGTGACCCCGGATCTTGGGCATCAGGAACTCAGCGCGCGCGTGCGACGCCGGGCGGTCCAGCGACCGTCGTTGTGGGAGACCTGCAACTGCATGCCGAACGTCTCCGAGAGCAGCGGCTCGGTGAGCGTCTCCTCGATCGGTCCGGCGGCGACGACCCCGCCCCTGCGCAGCAGCAGGGCGTGGGTGAACCCCGGCGGGATCTCCTCCACGTGGTGGGAGACGAGCACGGTGGTCGGCGACGCCGGGTCGGCGGCCAACACCGCGAGGGTGGAGACGAGATCCTCGCGGCCACCGAGGTCGAGCCCGGCGGCGGGCTCGTCGAGCAGCAGCAGCTCCGGGTCGGTCATCAGCGCCCGGGCGATCTGCACCCGCTTGCGCTCCCCCTCGCTCAGCGTCCCGAAGGTCCGGTCGGCCAGGTGCGCGACACCGACCTCGGTCAGCAGCTGCTGCGCCCGGTCGTGGTCGAGCTCGTCGTACTCCTCGCGCCAGCGCCCGACGACGCCGTACGACGCCGAGACGACGACGTCGCCGACCCGCTCACCGCGTGGGATCCGGTCGGCGATCGCGGCGCTGGTCAGACCGATCCGCGGCCGGAGCTCGAAGACGTCGACGGTGCCCATGACCTCGCCGAGGATGCCCACGACCCCGGTGGTCGGATGGATCTGCGTGGCGCACAGCTGCAGCAGCGTGGTCTTGCCGGCGCCGTTGGGGCCCAGGACGACCCAGCGCTCGTCGGCGCCCACCCGCCACTCGACTCCGTCCAGCAGGACCGCCGTACCTCGTCGGACGCTGACGTCGGCGAGCTCGAGTACGGCTTCCATGATCTCCTCGGGGAACTCCGGTGCGTGACGGACACCGCCAACCTACGCCACCGGACCATCCGGCGTGGCCCCGCTAGCCTCCTCGCGTGCCCCCAGATCTGCCCGATTCCGCCCGACTCGCGCTCTGGCTCGACGCCTGGGTGCGCGGAGCGACCGCGAGCGACGACCTGCTCGACGCGCTCGGCGCCGACGACACCGTGCACACCGTCGCTGATGCCATGGCCGACCCCGCCGGCGACACCGTTCCCCTCGCGCTCGCGTTGGGGCGTCTGCGCAGCGGCACCACCGGCGTCGGGATCGCCCTCCCTGTCGCCGGGGACCCCGCCGGCCTCGCCGGGCCGCGGACCTTCGCCGACGCGGCCCTCGAGGCGGAGCAGGCGGTGGTGCTCCTCGGCTCGGGGATCGGGCTGGTCCCCGACCGGTCGGGCGACGTCGTCACCTGGACGACGTACGACGCGCACCTGCCGCGCCCGGTCCCGATGCTGCGGGACGCGGCCCGAGCACTGCGCGTGACGCTCGTGGAGGCCGCCCAGGCACTGGCCGACCTGCAGGTCGCCCGCTGGCGTCCCGAGATCGCCGACGAGCTCACCGACCTGCGCCGGCCGCGCGCCGATCTCGCCGTGCCGGGGACCGCTCCCGAGGTCGCGCCGGTCATCGCCCAGGCCCTGCTGAGTCGTCGGGTCATCGACCTCGCCCTCGACGACGAGGGTGGCGCGGTCGACCTCGGCACGATCGAGCGTCGGCGCGCACTGCTGGGCGACCTCGACCACGCAGCGAGACATGCCCTGGTCGCCGCCTGCTCCGCCGACGCGCAGCGATAGCCTCGCCCTCGCCATGGTCTCCCCGCTCCCGCAGCCCGACGACGCCGCTCCGAAGACGGTCCTGATCACCTTCACCGGCAAGGACCGCCCCGGGGTGACCTCTGCGATCTTCTCGACGCTGGCGCCGTACGGCGTCGAGGTCCTCGACATCGAGCAGATCGTTCTGCGCCGCCGGCTCGTGCTCGGCGTCCTGGTCAGCGCGCCGCGCGACCTCACGCCGCTCCGCGACGCGGTGCACGAGGTCGCCGACGACCTCGACATGCAGGTCGAGGTCGAACGCGGCATCGGCGACAACCGGCACCGCCGGGAGGGCCGCAGCCACGTCACCGTGCTCGGCATGCCGCTGCGGTCGGCGGCCTTCGCCGCGATCGTGGGCCGCATCGCCGACACAGGTGCCAACATCGACCGGATCGAGCGGATGGCGCGCTACCCCGTCACCGCGATCGACCTGCACGTCTCCGGCACCGACCCGGTCGCCCTGCGCGCCGTGCTCGCGAAGGAGGCCGCCCGCCAACAGGTCGACGTCGCGGTGCAGCCGGCCGAGATCTGGCGCCACGGCCGCCGGTTGATCGTCATGGACGTCGACTCCACCCTGGTCCAGGGCGAGGTGATCGAGATGCTCGCCGAGGAGGCGGGGTGCCTGGGCGAGGTCGCCCGGGTCACCGAGGCCGCGATGCGGGGCGAGCTGGACTTCGAGCAGTCCCTGCGCGAGCGGGTCGCACTCCTGGCCGGCCTCCCCGAGTCGGCGCTCGACGCGGTGTGGGACCGGATCCTGCTCTCCCCCGGCGCGCGCACGATGGTGCGCACGCTCAAGCGGCTGGGTTACCAGTTCGCCATCGTCTCCGGCGGATTCACCCAGCTGACCGATCGGCTCGCCGCCGACCTCGGCATCGACTACGCGGCCGCCAACGAGCTCGAGATCGTCGACGGTCGCCTCACCGGGCGCATCGTGGGCGACGTGGTCGACCGGGCCGGTAAGGCCGAGGCGCTGCGCCGGTTCGCGGAGCAGGCCGGGATCCCCGAGGCCGCCACGATCGCGATCGGCGACGGCGCCAACGATCTCGACATGCTCTCCGCCGCCGGGCTCGGCATCGCCTTCAACGCCAAGCCGGTCGTGCAGGAGGCCGCCGACACGACCGTCAACGTGCCCTACCTCGACACGATCATCTATCTGCTCGGCATCTCCCGCGAGGAGGTCGAGGCCGCCGACGCCGCCGCTGGCATCGTCACCCCGGCACCGCCCCTGGTCTGACGGCCGCCGGCCGTATAGGTCAGCGAGCGATCCGCAGCGCGGTCAGCGTCGCGCCGCCCGGCTCCAGGTCGACCCAGCTGCCGGTGACGGTGAGCACCGCGGCGCTGCTCGGGGGGAAGCCACCGCTCGCCTCGACCAGCAGGTCCGGGTCGCCGCGCCCGTCGTCGAGGTCGAGCACGAGGCTCGCGACCGTCGGGTTGTGGCCGAGGACCAGGACGGTCCCCGCCGCCGCGTCGACCGTTCGGACGCACTCCAGCACCGAGTCCATCCCGCCGCTGTAGACCGCACCGTCGATGAGGGGCTCGATCTCCACGCCCGCCGCCCGCGCGAGGCCCTGCCAGGACTCGCGGGTGCGCCGCGCGGTCGAGACGATCGCCGCGTCGGGCAGCAGGCCGTTCTCGTGCAGCCAGACACCCAGGTCGGCGGCCTGCTGGGTCCCGCGGGTCGTCAACGGGCGGTCGTGGTCGGTGGCGGCGAAGCTCTCGGCGGTCGCGTGGCGGACCACGACCAGCGTGCGTCGTGGGCGCGTGGTCATGCCCTCAGGTTCCCATGGCGTGGAAACCGCCGTCGACATGCACGATCTCGCCGGTCGTCGCCGGGAAGAGGTCGGAGAGCAGCGCCACGACCGCACGTGCGGTCGGCGCGCGGTCGGCGTTGTCCCAGCCCAGGGGTGCCCGCTCGGCCCAGGTCGCCTCGAGCTGCTCGAAGCCCGGGATCGCCTTGGCGGCGAGGGTCTTCAACGGACCGGCGGAGACGAGGTTGACCCGGACGCCGCGGGGACCGAGGTCGCGGGCGAGATACCGCGCGCACGACTCCAGGCCCGCCTTCGCGACCCCCATCCAGTCGTACGCCGGCCAGGCCACGGTGGCGTCGAAGGTCAGGCCGACCACGGCTCCGCCCTGCTCCCCCATCAGCGGCAGGCAGGCGCGGGTGAGCGAGGCCAGGCTGTAGGCCGACACCTGGACCGCCTGCGCGACGTCCTCCCACGGCCCGCGGAGGAAGTCACCGCCCAGCAGCGTCTCCGGGTTGCCGTAGGCGATCGAGTGCACCACCCCGTCGAGCCCGTCGACATGCTCACGCAATGCCTCCGGCAGCGCGGCGAGGTGCTCCTCGTCGGTCACGTCGAGCTCGATCACCGGCACCGGCTCGGGCAGCCGGTTGACGATCCGCCGGGTGATCCCCAGCGCCCGGCCGAAGTTCGATACGACGACCGTCGCGCCCTGCTCCTGGGCGACCCGGGCGACCTCGAAGCCGATCGAGGTGTCCATCGTCACCCCCGCGACCAGGATGCGCTTGCCCTCGAGAATGCCCATGACTCCCTCTCCCTCGACCGATGCTCGCTTCAGTGGCCCATGCCCAGGCCGCCGTCCACCGGGATCACGGCCCCGGTGACGTACGCCGCTCCCGGTGAGGCCAGCCAGGTGACGGCGGCGGCCACCTCCTCGGTGCTGGCGTAGCGCTGCAGCGGGATCGCCGCGCGGTACTCGGCGCGCTTCTCCTCGGGCAGCTCGGCGGTCATGTCGGTCTCCACGAAGCCGGGCGCGACGACGTTGGCGGTGATCTGTCGGCTGCCGAGCTCGCGCGCCAGCGACCGGGCCATCCCGACCAGCCCGGACTTGCTGGCGGCGTAGTTGACCTGGCCGGCCGAGCCGAGCAGCCCGACGACGGAGGAGACGAAGACGATCCGGCCGCGCCGCAGTCGCAGCATGCCCCTCGCGGCCCGCCGGGCGACGCGGAAGGAACCGGTGAGGTTGGTGTCGAGGACGGCAGCCCAGTCGTCGTCGCTCATCCGGAGCACGAGCGTGTCACGGGTGATGCCGGCGTTGGCCACCAGCACCTCGACCGGGCCGTGCGCCTGCTCGATCCGGGCGAAGGCCTCGTCGACCTGGGCCTGGTCGGTCACGTCACAGGCGACCGCCAGGGCGCCCTCGGGCGCCTCGCCCGACCGCGAGGTCACCGCCACCCTGTCGCCCTGGGCGAGGAAGGCCTCCGCGATGGTGCGGCCGATGCCGCGGTTGCCGCCGGTGACGAGCACCGAGCGGGGTTCAGGAGCAGGCGTCGATGTCACGTACGCCGACGCTAGTGATTACTCCTGGGTACCCGTAATCGCCCGTCCGGCTGTCGTGTCGGCCCCTCCGGCCCCTCAGTCGTCCTCGAGCCGGAAGCCCACCTTGAGTCCCACCTGGAAGTGCTCGACCTGGCCGTCCTTGACCTGGCCGCGGATCTGGGTCACCTCGAACCAGTCGACGTGCCGGAGCGTCTGCGCGGTGCGCTCGACCCCGTTGCGGATGGCGGCGTCGATGCCCTCCGGCGAGGTGCCGACGATCTCGGTGATGCGGTAGGTGCGGTTGGTCATGGCTGTCCTCCACGGGTCGGGGCTGGACCGGGGTTCCGGCTCGCGTGGCAGTCTGCCACCCCCGACGTAGGCTGGGTGAGTGGCACTTCCCCGTCCCCTCTCCCGCCGGCACGACAGCGCCGTCGAGATCACCTCGGCGCCGCGGACCCGCGCCCAGGAGCAGGCCGAGCGGCAGCGGCGGTACGCCTACTCGATGACGCTGCGCACGCTGTGCTTCGTCGGGGCCGTCGCCGTCGGTCCCGGCATCCTGCGGTGGGTGCTGATCGCCGGCGCGGTCTTCCTGCCCTACATCGCCGTCGTGCTCGCCAACGCCCGCAAGTCGCTGGCTCCCGGACAGCCCCAGGGGCCCGGCCCCGGGGCACCGGGCAGCGAGCTCCCGGCGGGGCCCGGCGACGTTGGTTTCACCCCCGGGTCGTGCAACAATCAATCATGAATCCAGCCTCCCCCGTCTGGGTTCCGCGATGCCGGACAGCTTCCCCCGTGGCCGTCCGGCATCGCCTGTCTTCGGGGCACCTGTCTTCGGGGCACCCGTCTTCGGGCGCCTAGGCTGAGCGGCGATGACCGACGACGAGATCCCGCTGTGCTCCGCGAAGGGCTGCGCCCTCCCCGCGACCTTCGCGCACCGGTGGAACAATCCCAAGATCCACACCCCCGAGCGACGCAAGGTGTGGTTGGCCTGCGACGACCACCGCGCGAGCCTCGGTGACTTCCTCACCGCGCGCGGGTTCCTGCGCGAGACCGTGCCGTTCGATCCCAACGACGCCGACGGCCTCGCCGTCTGACCGTCTGATTCGTCGGGCCGCTCAGCCGCCGATCGCCGACATCGGGCGCGCCGGCTGGAGGAAGCTGGGGTCGTTGATGCCGTGCCCCGGCAGCTTGGTCATCATCGCCGCGCGCCAGCGCTCGGCGATCTCCCCGTCGTCTGCCCCGGCCCGCAGCGCCGTGCGGAGGTCGGACTCCTCGCGGGCGAAGAGGCAGTTGCGCACCTGACCGTCGGCCGTCAGCCGCACGCGGTCGCAGGCGCCGCAGAACGGCCGCGTCACCGACGCGATGACCCCCACCGTCGCCGGACCGCCGTCGACGAGGAAGCGCTCGGCTGGCGCGCTCCCGCGCGGCTCCTCGGCCGCGGTGAGCACGAAGGCCGACTCGAGCGCGGCGAAGATCTCCTCGGCGGTCACCATCTCGCCCCGGTGCCAGTCGTGCTGGGCGTCGAGGGGCATCTGCTCGATGAACCGCAGCTGGTAGCCGTGCGCGAGGCAGTACTCCAGCAGTTCGGGCGCCTGGTCGTCGTTGACGCCACGCAGCAGGACGGCGTTGACCTTGACCGGGGTGATCCCGGCCGCCTGCGCCGCGGCCATGCCGTCGAGCACGTCGTGCAGGCGGTCGCGGCGGGTGATCCGCGCGAACGTCTCCGGCCGGATGGTGTCGAGGCTGACGTTGACCCGGTCGAGCCCGGCCGCGGCCAGCGCCTCCGCGGTGCGGGTGAGGCCGAGGGCGTTGGTGGTGAGCGAGATCTCCGGGCGCGGGTCGAGGCCCGCGACCGCGTCGATGATCGCCGGCAGGCCGCGGCGCAGCAACGGCTCACCGCCGGTGAAGCGCACCTCGGTGATGCCCAGCGACTCGACCCCGATCCGCACCAGCCGGACGACCTCGTCGTCGGTGAGGACCTCCGCGGTCGGCATCCAGTCCAGCCCCTCGGCCGGCATGCAGTAGGAGCACCGCAGGTTGCACCGATCGGTCAGCGAGACCCGCAGATCGGTCGCCACCCGCCCGTGCCGATCGGCCAGCCCGGCGCTCGCCTGGGTGGCCGCTGTGACGGGCGTGACGGAAGGCATGTCACCCACCATAGGAGCACCGTCCATCCCGCCGTAGGCTCGAGGGGTGCGAGTCCTGTTCAGTCGACGATGGGTGTTGTTCGCCCTGGTCGTCGCCCTCGCCGTCTGGGTCGCCTACCTGTTGGGCCAGTGGCAGTTCGACCGGCAGTCGCAGCGCGAGTCCCGCAACGAGATCACCCGCACCAACCTGGCCGCCGACCCGGTGCCGGTCGAGGAGGTCCTCGCCCCCGGCAGGGCCGTCGATCCGCAGGACGAGTGGCGCCGGGTGGAGGCCCGGGGCACCTACGCCGCCGACGACACGATCGTCATCCGCTACCGCACGCGCAACAGTCGGGCCGGTGTCGACCTGGTGACTCCCCTGGTCACCCCGGACGGTACGGCGGTCCTGGTCGACCGTGGGTGGCTCGAGACCGACAGCCGGCCGGTCGAGGACCGGTCGGCGCTCCCCCAGCCGCCGTCGGGCGAGGTGTCGGTGATCGGGTGGGTGCGCGTCGACGCCACCGGCCGGTCCGCCGAGGTCGAAGACGCCTCGGCGCGCTCGATCTCCAGCAGCGAGATCGGCCCGACCCTCGACTACCCGGTCTACGGTGGCTTCCTCGACCTGGTGGAGGAGACGCCACCGGCCGCCGAGCCGCTTGCGCTGGCCGACGAGCCCGATCTCGGTGGGGGCCCGCACTTCTTCTACGGCCTGCAATGGTGGTTCTTCGCCGCGATGGCCATCTTCGGCTTCGGCTATCTCGCCTTCGACGAGATCCGCGCCCGCCGTCGCGGCGAGGATCCCCGGCGCGGGCGTCGCTCCCAGCGCCGCGGGCAGAACACCGGACGCGGGCCTCAGAGCGACCGGAGCATCCCCCCGTCGACCGGCAGCATCGCCCCGGTGACGAACGACGCGGCCGGCGAGAGCACGAACGCCGCGACCCGGCCGAACTCGTCGGGCTGACCGTAGCGCCGCAGCGGGATCTGCTGCTCCATCGCCGCCCGCGCCGCCTCGGGGTCGCCGCCGATCTCGTCGAGCTCGCGTACGCGCGCGGTGTCGATGCGACCCGGCAGCAGACCGTTGACGCGTACGCCGCGGGGGCCGAGCTCGTCGGCGAGGGTCTTCGTCGCCATCGCCAGCCCGGGCCGCAGGCCGTTGGAGACGGCGAGTCCCTCGATGGGCTGGCGCACCGACGAGGAGAGCACGACGGCGATCGCGCCGCCGTCGTTGAGGCCGGCGCCGAGGTCGCGCGCGATGCGCAGGCTGCCGAGGAACACCGAGCCGAACGCCTCGGTCCACTGCTCGTCGCTCACCGACAGCACGTCGCCGGCCGGCGGCCCGCCGACGGACACGAGCGCGCCGTCGAGGCGACCGAACGCGTCGAGCGCCGCGGTCCGCAGCGCGTCGGCGGCGCTCGGGTCGGCGTTGTCGACCGCGAGCGTCGCCACCTGGTCGGCGGCGCCGTAGACCTCGGCGAGGTGGCGCTCCGCCTCCTCCAGCGCCTCGACGCTGCGGCTGCTGAGGACCACGCGGGCCCCCTCTGCCACCAGGCAGCGGGCCGTCGCGAGGCCGAGGCCCCGGCTGCCGCCGGTCACGACATAGGAACGTCCTTCGAGTCCGAGCTCCATGGGCCCATCCTCGCACCGCGTCAGGGGACGCGATCGGCCAGGTCGTCGATCAGCTGGGTCCGGGCGAGCTCGGCGTAGAGGCCGCCGGCCGCCAGGAGCTCGGTGTGGGTGCCGCGCTCCCGGATCCGGCCGCCGTCGACGACCAGGATCTGGTCGGCGTGCCGCACCGTCGAGAGCCGGTGGGCGATGACCAGGCTCGTCCGGCCCGCCAGGGCGGTGTCGAGAGCCTGCTGGACCGCCCGCTCGGACTCGGAGTCGAGGTGGGCGGTCGCCTCGTCGAGCACGACGATCGGGGGCGCCTTCAGGAGCAGACGGGCGATGGCCAGCCGTTGCCGCTCACCCCCCGAGAGGCGGTAACCGCGGTCGCCGACGACGGTGTCGAGCCCGTCGGGCAGCCGGCGGACCAGGGAGCCGACATGGGCCTGCTCCAGCGCCGCCAGCATCTCGGCGTCGGTCGCCCCCGGGCGGGCGTAGGCGAGGTTGCCCCGGATCGTGTCGTGGAACATGTGCGCGTCCTGGGTGACGTAGCCGACCACGTCCTCCAGCGACTCCAGCGTGACGTCGCGGACGTCGTGACCGCCGACCCGGACGGCGCCCTCGTCGACGTCGTACAGGCGGGCGACGAGGTGGGTGATCGTGGTCTTGCCTGCACCCGAGGGCCCGACCAGCGCCACCATCTCCCCCGGCTCGGCGACGAAGCTGATGTCCTCGAGCACCCGGGCGCTCGGGCCCGACGTGGTGCGGTTGACGACCTCGAGGCTCGCCAGCGAGGTCTCCTCCGGGCGGGGATAGCTGAACGCGACCCGGTCGAACTCCAGGCACGACGCGGTCGGCGGCAGTGCGCGGGCGTCCGGCTTCTCCTGGACCTGCGACGGCAGGTCGAGGACCTCGAAGATCCGGTCGAAGCTCACCAGCGCGGTCATCACGTCGATGCGGACATTGGCCAGCCCCTGCAGGGGACCCAGCAGCCGCAGCAGCAGCGTGGCCAACGCCAGCAGCGTGCCCAGGGTGAGGTCACCGTCGATGACCAGATAACCGCCGACGCCGTACACGAGCGCGGTCGCCAGCGCCGGGACCAACATCAGGGTGGCGGTGAAGATCCGGGTGATGAGCGCGATGCGGACGCCGAGGTCGCGGACGCGCGCTGCCTTGCCCGCGAAGTGCTCGTCCTCCTCGTCGCGTCGTCCGAACAGCTTCAGCAGCAGCGCTCCGCCGACGTTGAACCGCTCGGTCATCGTGTTGCCGAGGTCGGCGTTGCCGTCCATCTGGGCCCGGGTCAGCGCGGAGAGCTTGCCGCCCACCCAGCGGGAGGCCGCGAGCAGGATCGGGAACAGCAGCAGGCACAGCAGGGTCACCTGCCAACTGAGGGCCAGCATCGTCACGCCCACCACCACGACGCTGATCGTGTTGGCGACCGTGCCCGACAGCGTCGAGGTGAAGGCGCGCTGCGCGCCGACGACATCGTTGTTGAGGCGGGAGACGAGCGCCCCGGTCTGGGTGCGTGTGAAGAACGCCAGCGACATCCGCTGCACGTGGGCGAACAGCTCCGTGCGGAGCCGGTAGATGAGGTTCTCGCCGATGCGGGAGGAGAACCAACCCACCAGGACGGCGACCGCGGCGCTGAGCAGCGCGACGCCCGCGATCGCGAGCGCGAGCCAGGTCACCAGCTCGGCGTCGCCGGGGACGATCCCGTCGTCGACGATCCGCTTGACCAGCAGCGGCGTGACGACGACCAGCGAGGCGTCGAGCACGATGATGGCCACGAAGGCGGCGATCAGGCCGCGCTGATGGCGTGCGTAGCCCAGCACCCGACGGACCGTGCCGGGAGCGACCCGGGCATCGGCGACGCTGCGGTCGGTGCGCATGTGGCGGAACGCCGGTCCCATACCGGTCATCGACATCGGCGTACCTCTCTCCTGGCCCTCGGCGGGCCGCTCTCAGCCGAGCAGGCTCATGAGCTCCCGCATGCGGGTCACCTGCGCCGTACGCTCCGCCAGCGACTGCTCGGCGAGGGTGCGACCCGCGGCCCCCTGCAGGAGGGCCTTGGTGTCACGGACCGCGCCGGGGACGGTGGCGGTGAGAGCGCTCGCGAGCTCCGTGACCGCCTCGTCCAACCGCTCGGCCGGAACGGCCCGATGGACGAGACCGATCGCGACGGCCTCCTCGGCCTCCACGAACCGCGCGGTCGCGCAGATCTCCAGTGCTCTCGCGTACCCAACCAGCTCCACCAGCGGTTTTGTTCCCGTGAGGTCCGGCACCAGACCCAGTGCGGGCTCCTTCATGGAGAACCGGACGTCGTCCGCGACGACCCGCAGGTCACACGAGAGGGCGAGCTGGAACCCCGCGCCGATGGCGTAGCCGCGGACCGCGGCGATGGAGACGAACCGGGGGTCGCGCAGCCAGGTGAAGCCCTCCTGGTAGACGCCGATCGTGTCGATCACGTGCTGGTCGGAGTGCTGCAGCAGGTCGACCACCGACTGCTCTCCCTCGGCCCCGCCCGGGGAGAGCATCCCCCGATCGAGGCCCGCCGAGAAGGCTGCGCCCTCGCCCTCCAGGACCACCACCCGGACGGTGTCGGGGAGCGCCGCGCCGACCGCGGCCAGCGCCGCCCACATCGTCGGGGTCTGCGCGTTGCGCTGCTCCGGCCGGCTCAGGGTCACCGTCGCCCGCGTCGCAGCGCCGGCGGGGGTGTCGTCGAGGGTGGCGCGGATGTGGCCGCGGCAGAGCAGGTCGGGATCGACGTCGAGGGTCATGGCGGGTCATCCTAGGTGGGCCGGTCGCGTGCGACCTCGGCCTGCATCGCCTCCGCGGCCCCGTCCAGGTAGCGGGCCACCGTCGCGCGCTCGGACTCGGTGAAGGACGCGTCGTGGGCCGCGAGCCGGCCGAACACCGGCATCAGGTGCGCCAGGAGCTCGATGCGCCCGGAGTCGGTGAGGTGGACCTCCGTACGCCGGCCGTCGCGGGGATGGGGCCGACGCACGGCGTGGCCGTGCGCGCACATCCGGTCGACGACCCCCGTCGCGGCCGCGGTCGTCACATTGAGCAGCCGGGCCAACTCGGCCGGACCGCGGGGCCCGCGCGAGAGCGCCTCGAGGGCGGTGATCTCGGAGGGACTCAGCCCGGCCCGGCGCGCGATGGTCCGGCTCAGCTCGGCGTCGGCGCGGACGACGGCCCGCAACGCCTGCAGGGCGGGCGACCGCATCTGTGCGCGCGGGTCGCCACCCACGGGCTGCTGGCCCACGGTGTGCTGGCTCACGCGTTTGGCCCTCCGGTCGGGGGGATAGTGACACCGATAGTTAACCTCCTTAGCAATCTAGCCGGATCCCGGTCGTACTCCGAAGGACCCTGATGACATCTGCGTCGCCCGCCCCCGGACGCGTGATCGGTGCGATCACCGGCCGCTCGACCGCCTGGCTCGTCGCCCTGCTCCCCCTGCTGCTCGCCGGGGTGGTCCTCGGCCTCGTCGGCGAGGCGGAGCGCGACCGGCTCCCGACGGACTCCCTGCCCAGCGGTTTCGACAGCACCGCCGCGGCCGAGCTGCGCGACCAGCTGCCCGACGACGCCAGCGCCGCGATCGTGCTGTGGACCGCGGCCGAGGGCCGGCTCGACCCGAGCCGGATCCCCGAGCTCGGCAGCCAGGCCCAGGAGCTCGCCGAGGGAGGTGGCGAGGTCCCGCTGATCCCCGCCGAGGACGGCACCGCGGCCATCGCCGTGGTCCCGGTGGAGTTCGTCAGCAACACCGACATCGCCGACCGGGTCGCCCAGATGCGGACAGACCTCCGCGACGGGGCCCCCGAGGGGATCGAGGTCCGGGTCACCGGCCCGGCCGCGATCCAGGCGGATCTCGCCGGTGTCTTCGATGGCGCGAACCTGCGGCTGCTGCTCGTGACCGCGTCCGTCGTCACCGTGCTGCTGGTGGTGACCTACCGCAGCCCGATCCTGTGGTTCTTCCCGCTGCTCGTGGTCGGGGTCGCCGACCGCACCGCGGCGATCGCCGCCACCCACGTGCTCGCCGGTCTCGAGGGACTCGGGTTGACGGTCGCGTGGGACGAGTCGACGGTCGGCATCCTGTCGGTCCTGGTCTTCGGCGCCGGCACCAACTACGCGCTGTTGCTCATCTCCCGCTTCCGCGACGAACTGGGGCGCCACGACGAGGTACGCGCCGCGATGGCGGCGGCACTGCGGCGCACCCTCGAACCCGTGGTCGCGAGCGCGACGACCGTCGTCCTCGGTGTCCTCGCGCTGGTGCTCTCGGTGATCCCGTCGACACGTGGGCTGGGGATCGCCTGCGCGGTCGGCATCATCGTGGCCGCGTTCGCCGTCCTCGTCGTGCTGCCCGCCGTGCTGTCGTGCACCGGGCGCTGGGTCTTCTGGCCGCGGGTGCCCCGCCAGGGGCAGCCGGCGCTGGCCGACGGGCGCGGCGCCTGGCGGCGCATCGGCGACACCGTCGCCCGCCGACCCTCGCTCGCCCTGCTCGGCACCCTCGTCGTCCTCGGTGCCCTGGCGAGCGGCACCCTGAGCATCAGCACCGGGCTCGACCGCTCCGAGCAGTTCCTCGAGGAGCCGGAGGCGATCACGGCCGCCGAGCGGCTCGCGGAGTCCTTCCCGGCCGGGACGTCCGACCCGTCGACGATCATCACCCGCGCCGACGCGCGCGAGGTGCTCGCGGCCGCCGAGGAGGTCGAGGGCGTCGGCTCGGTACGCCCCTCCGCCGCGGCCGAGGGCATCGCCCAGCTCGACGTCGTGCTGTCGGCCGACCCCTCCAGCGCGGAGGCGGAACGGACGATCGTCGACCTGCGGTCGGCGCTCGCGGACTTCCCCGACACCCACGTGGGCGGTGCGGAGGCCGAGGCGATCGACGAGCGGGAGGCCACCGGCCGCGACCGACTCGTGGTGATGCCGTTGATCCTCGGCCTGGTCTTCGTCGCGCTGATCATCCTGCTGCGGTCCCTGGTCGCCCCGGTGGTGCTGGCGCTGGCCGTGGTGCTCTCCTACGCCGCGGCGATGGGCGTCGGGTGGTGGGTCTTCACCGGTCCGCTCGGCTTCACCGCCCTCGACTCCAGCGTGCCGCTGCTGTCGTTCCTGTTCCTGGTCGCCCTCGGCGTCGACTACAGCATCTTCCTGATCACCCGAGCCCGCGAGGAGGCGGCCGGGCACGGCACCCGCGAGGGCATCCTGCGGGCGCTGGCCGCCACCGGCGGCGTGATCACCAGCGCCGGCATCCTGCTCGCGGCCGTCTTCGCCGTGCTCGGGGTGCTGCCGCTGGTGGTGCTCGCCCAGGTCGGCACGATCATCTGCATCGGGGTCCTGCTCGACACCCTCGTCGTCCGAACCATCCTGGTGCCGGCGGTGGCGCGGTTGCTCGGGGAGCGGTTCTGGTGGCCGCGGCGCGTCCACCGGGCGTGAGCTGCGCTCAGGCGAGGCTGACCAGCTCGGCGTACTCCTCGTTCCACAGGTCCTCGACGCCGTCGGGGAGGATCAGCACCCGGTCGGGCTCCAGCGCCCGCACCGCGCCCTCGTCGTGGGTGACCAGGATGATCGCCCCGCGGTAGCTGCGGATCGCGGCGAGCACCTCCTCCCGGCTGGCCGGGTCGAGGTTGTTGGTCGGCTCGTCGAGCAGCAGCACGTTGGCGCTGGAGACGACCAGGCTGGCCAGCGCCAGCCGGGTCTTCTCCCCGCCCGAGAGCACACCGGCCGGCTTGTGGGCGTCGTCACCGCTGAAGAGGAACGAGCCGAGGACGCTGCGCGCCTCGGTGTCGGTCAGCTGCGGCGCCGCGCTCTGCATGTTCTCCAGCACCGTCCGCGCGGTGTCGAGCGTCTCGTGCTCCTGGGCGTAGTAGCCGACCTTGAGGCCGTGCCCGGCGATCACCTTGCCGGTGTCGGGCTGGTCGACCCCGGCGAGGATGCGCAGCATCGTGGTCTTGCCCGCACCGTTGAGCCCCAGGATCACCACCCGGGAGCCCTTGTCGATGGCCAGGTCGACCCCGGTGAACACCTCCAGTGAGCCGTACGCCTTCGACAGGTCCTCGGCCGTGAGGGGCGTCTTGCCGCAGGGCGCGGGTGCGGGGAAGGCGATGCGGGCGACCTTGTCGGCCTTCCGTTCGCCCTCGACGCCCTCCATCAGCCGCTCGGCGCGCTTGAGCATCGACTGCGCCGCCTGCGCCTTGGTCGCTTTGGCGCGCATCTTGTTGGCCTGGTCGGTGAGCGTCTTCGCCTTGTTCTCGGCGTTCATCCGCTCCCGGCGGCGGCGCTTCTCGTCGGTCTCCCGCTGCTTGAGGTAGGCGTGCCAGCCCATGTTGTAGACGTCGATGGTCTGGCGGTTGGCATCCAGGTGCAACACCTTGGTGACGGTGTCGGCGAGCAGGTCGGTGTCGTGACTGATCACGATCAGTCCGCCCTTGTGCGCCTTCAGGAAGGCCCGCAGCCAGCTGATGGAGTCCGCGTCGAGGTGGTTGGTCGGCTCGTCGAGGATCAGCGTCTCCGCCCCGGAGAACAGGATCCGGGCCAGCTCCACCCGCCGACGCTGGCCGCCAGAGAGCGTGCGCAGCGGCTGGTCGAGGATCCGGTTCTCGATCCCGAGCGACGAGGCGATCGTCGCGGCCTCCGACTCAGCGGCGTAGCCGCCGCCGGCGTGCATCTCGGCATCGGCGCGGGAGTAGCGACGCATCGCGCGCTCGGCCACCGCCGGATCGTCGCTTCCCATCTCGAGCTCCGCGAGCCGCAGCCGGCGGACGACGTCGTCGAGGCCGCGCGCGGAGAGGATCCGGTCGCGGGCGATCTGGTCGGGATCCCCCGATCGCGGGTCCTGGGGAAGGTAGCCGACATCACCGGCCACCTCGACCCTGCCACCGGCGGGCAGTGCCTCGCCGGCCAGCACCTTGGTCATGGTCGTCTTGCCCGCGCCGTTGCGGCCGACGAGGCCGACCTTGTCGCCGGCGGCGACCCGGAACGAGACGTCCTCCATCAGGAGTCGCGCACCAGCACGCACCTGGAGCTGATGAGCGGTGATCACGTGGGGCGAGTCTACCGGCGCACGCCGGACTCCTCGCCGGCACGGGCCCGCAGGCCGTCGAGGATCAGCGCGACCCCCAGGTCGTAGGTGGCGGCGGTGCCGGTCAGCAGCACCGCGATGTCGGTGTCGACCGCTCCGACCGATGCCGCCTGGGTGTGGGTCTGCTCGGCCACGACGTGGCCGAGGACGAAGTGCAGCAACGTCCGCGCCGCGGCGTCGACCAGCACCGGGTCGTCGTGACTGCGCGCGAGCCGCGCCACCAGGGCGTCGTACGGCCCTCGCGCCCCGAGCCCGAACGACCAGGTGGTGGCCACCACCTCCGCGCCGTCACGGTAGGTCAGCAGCGCCGCCCGCAGATCGGCGCAGATCACCTGCACCTCGGTGTCCCACTCCCCCGGTGCCGGCGGGTTCCGGTCGGCGAGGATCGCCTCCGCGACGGCGGCGAGCAACCGCTGCTTGTTGGGGAAGTGGTGGTAGAGCGCGCTCGGCTGCACCCCGAGTTCGCCGGCGAGGCGCCGCATCGTCAGCGACTCCAGGCCGTACGCGTCCAGCACGCGCAGCGCGTGCCGCACCACGTCGGCCCGCCCGTGGCGGACGTCGCCCCTGCTGGATCCCGACCGGCCGGTCCGCTGCTCCGTCACCTGCCGTACTCTACCTGAACACCGTTCACCTGGACGGTGTTCAGGTCTCGCGTCCCGGAGCTGTCATGACCCCCACCTCCCCCGCCCGTCCCGCTCGCGATCTCGCCCTGGTGGCGACGATGGCCGGCCTCATGGCCGCCCTGGGACTCGTCCCCGCCATCGCGCCGTTCGGTGGCGCGGTCCCCATCACGGCCCAGTCGATGGGCGCGATGCTCGCCGGCGCGCTCCTCGGGCCCCGCCTGGGCAGCGCGTCCATGGCGCTGTTCCTCGGGCTGGTGGCGCTGGGGCTCCCGCTGCTCTCGGGCGGACGGGGCGGCCTGGGTGCCTTCGCCGGGCCGAGCATCGGCTACCTGGTCGGCTTCGTCGCGGGCGCCTTCGTCGTGGGGTGGTTGACCCACCGCCTGGCCGTGCGACCCGGCGGGCGGTACGTGCTGGCCACCGGGATCGTGGTCAACGTCGTCGGCGGGGTCGCCCTGCTCTACCTGCTCGGGGTCCCGGCGACCGCCTGGCGGGCCGACCTGTCGCTCGGGACCGCCACCGTCGCGGCGCTCGCGTTCGTCCCGGGCGACCTGATCAAGGCGGTCGTCGCCGCGGTGATCGCCCGTGGGGTGTACGCCGCCTACCCCGGCCTGGGACCGGCGCCGCGCCCGCGTCCCCGCGCCGCGGCCGATGCCTGAGGCGCTCGATGTCTGACCCGCTCGATGTCCTCGGCGAGGACGACCCGGTCCGCGCGGTGCTGCGCGCCGAGCGGACCGGTCGGCGGCTGCTGCTCCGCACCGGCGGGACGACACGGGTCCCCCGGTCGGTGACCCGCTCGCCCGCCTCGTGGTTCGACTCGTTCCCGGCTTACGGGGACCTCGCCGGGATCGGGCCCGGCGCCGTCGTCGCGGTGCTCGGGCCGATGACCGCCACGATGAACCTGTTCGCCGGCGTGCAGGCGCATTGGGCGGGGGCGCGCCTCACCGCCGACCCCGCGGACGCCTCCCACGTCGTCGCCACCCCCGCGCAGCTGCACGCCCTGCTGGACTCCGCCGCGCTGCGTGCCGGAACCGTCGCCATCGTGGCGGGCGACCGGCTCGCCCCCGCCCTCGCGGCGCGGGCCCGGGCGGTCGGGGTCGTCGTGCACCACTACTACGGGGCGGCGGAGCTGTCGTTCGTCGCCTGGGGTCCACACGCCGGGGCGCTGCGGCTCTTCCCGGGGGTCGAGGCCGTCAGCCGGGACGGGGAGCTCTTCGTCCGCTCGCCCTACCTCGCCGACGGCGTCGCGGACCCCGCCGGGTGGGCCGGCGTCGGCGACCGCGGAGTCGTCGACGGAACCCGCGTCGTGGTGGCCGGTCGCCCCGGGGCCGTCACCACCGCCGGGGCAACGGTCGGGATCGCCGCCGTCGAGGCCGCGCTGTCCGATCTCGAGGTGATCGTCGTCGGCCTGCCCCATCCGCGGCTGGGCACGGTGCTGGCCGGCGTACTCCCGCCGGGCATCCCGATCGGCGAGGCCCGCCGCGGCGCGCGGGAACGGTTGCCCGCCACCCACCGCCCGCGCCGCTGGGTACACCGCGCCCGCCTGCCGCTGACCGCGCACGGGAAGATCGACCGCGCGGCGCTCGTCCGCGACCTCGCCGCTGAGGCGGACGTCGAGGCCCCCGACCAGCAGGAGACGGCATGACCGACGACCGGCCGGTGATCGTCGACGCGCTGCGCACCCCGATCGGTACGGCCGGGCGGTCGCTGGCGTCCGTGGACGCGGCGTCACTGGCCGCCCCCGTGCTGCGCGAGCTCGCCGACGGGCCCGCCGGGTCCGCGGGCGGGTCGGTCGCCGTCGACGACGTCGTCCTCGGCAACTGCATGGGTCCCGGCGGGAACGTCGCCCGCGTCGCGGCGCTGGCCGCCGGACTGGGCGACCCGGTCCCCGGGCTCACGATCGACCGCCAGTGCGGCAGCGGCCTCGCTGCCGTCGCGGTGGCGGCGAGCCAGGTCCTCACCGGCGCGGGGACCGTGCTCGCGGGCGGCACCGAATCCGCCTCCACCGCGCCGTGGCGGTGCTGGCCGCCGGTCGAGGGCGGTGCGCCGCGCCGCTATGAGCGGGCACCGTTCGCGCCCACGCCCGACGACGACCCCGAGATGGGGGTGGCGGCCGACCTGCTCGCCGAGGAGGCGGGGGTCGCCCGGGCCCGGCAGGACGAGTACGCCGCCCGCTCCCACGTGCGGGCGTGGGAGCACCAGCGCGCCGGCGGGTTCGCCGCGGAGATCGTCGGGGTCGGCGCCGTGGAGTCCGACGAGCGGGTGCGCCGCGGGATGACCGCCGAGCGGCTGGGGCGCCTCCGCCCGGCGTTCCGTCCCGGCGGCACCGTGACCGCGGGGAACTCCTGCGGTGTCAACGACGGCGCCGCCGCGGTCGCGCTGGTCTCGGGGACTCGGCACGCACAGTTGGGCGTCCCGGGGTTGCGGGTGCTCGCCCAGTCGACGGCCGGGGTGGACCCCCGCCGACCCGGCACCGGCATCGTTCCCGCCGCCCGGACCGTGCTCGCGCGCACCGGTCTGGGGCTCGGCCAGATCGACGTGGTGGAGCTCAACGAGGCCTTCGCCGGTCAGGTGCTGGCGTGCTGCGACGCCCTCGGGTTGGACGAGGAGCGCGTGTGCCCGCAGGGCGGGGCGCTCGCGCTCGGACATCCCTGGGGCGCCAGCGGGGCGGTGCTGCTGGTGCGGCTGTTCAGCCAACTCGTGCGCGAGGAACGCGGTCGCACGGGGTTGGCCGCCATCGCGGTGGGCGGCGGTCAAGGCGTGGCGATGGTGGTGGAGCGGTGCTGATCGAGGTCGACGGGGTCAGCCACACCTACGGCGACGGCCCGCTCGCCCGGACGGTCCTCCGCGACGTGTCGGTGCGGATGACCGAACATCGCATCGGCGTGATCGGTGCCAATGGCTCGGGCAAGTCGACCTTCGCGCGGCTGCTCAACGGGCTGGTGCTCCCGACGGCGGGCACGGTGCGGGTCGACGGCCACGACACCCGCACCGACGGGCGGGCCGTACGTCGCCGGGTGGGGTTCTGCTTCACCGACCCCGACGCCCAGATCGTGATGCCGACGGTGCGCGAGGACGTCGCGTTCGGGTTGCGGCGGCGGGGCCTCGCCAAGCACGAGGTGGCGGCGCGGGTCGGGGCGGCGTTGGCTGCGTACGACCTGGCCGGCCACGCCGACCACCCCGCGCACCTGCTCTCCGGCGGCCAGAAACAGTTGCTCGCCCTCGCCTCGGTGCTGGTGACCGAGCCGGCCCTGCTCGTGATGGACGAGCCCACGACGCTGCTCGACCTGCGCAACGCCCGGCGCGTCGCCCGCGTGGTGGCCGACCTGCCGATGCCGGTCGTGCTGCTCACCCACCACCTCGACCTGCTCGCCGACTTCGACCGGGTGCTGGTCTTCGAGGCCGGTCGGATCGTCCACGACGGGCCGCCCGCCGAGGCGGTCGCGACCTATCGCGATCTGATGACCCGGGACCAGCCGTGAGCGCGCCGACGATGGGGCTCTTCCACCCCGGGACCTCCCTCGTCCACCGGGTGCCCGCGGGCGTGAAGCTGGCGGCGCTGTGTGCGGCGGGGATCGGGTCGGTGTTCGCGGCCACGCCCGTGGGGGTCTCGGCGTACCTCGCGGCCGCCGTGCTGGTCCTCGTGGTGGCCCGGGTCCCCGGCCGGGCCCTGGTCCGCCAGCTCCGGCCGGTCTTGGTGTTCGTCGTCGTGCTGGCGGTCTTCCACGCCCTGGTGAGCGGGCCGGGGCGTGCGTACGTCGTCGTCGGGATGCTGCTGGCCCTCGTGCTGCTCGCGACGGCGCTGACGATGACGACGCCCACCTCCGCCCTCGTCGACGTCGTGGTGCGCGTTGCGGGGCCGCTGCGCCGCGTCGGCGTCGACCCGGAGCGGCTGGGTCTGCTCCTCGCGTTGGGGTTGCGCGCGATCCCGGTCGTGCTCGGGTTGGCCGGCGAGGTACGCGATGCCCAACGGGCCCGCGGTCTCGGCGCCAGCCCGCGCGCCTTCGCCGTACCCCTGATCGTGCGCTCACTGCGGCACGCCGACCGGGTCGGCGAGGCGCTGGCGGCCCGCGGCATCGACGACTGACCCCGCAACGTCATCCGTCCCCGGCGCCATAGGTGGTCGGACGTACGACGTCCGCCGGGGCGGTCAGAGCTCGACGACGGCCTCGAGCATGTCGGCGAACCGCATCGCCTCGACGACGACGGCGTCCTCGTCGGGCCCGCCGACGGCGTGGGCGAGCCGGGTCAGCAAGGTGTAGGCCGCCATGATCGCCGCACCGTGCGCGACCTCGCGCTCGCCGTACGCCGCTCCCCCGTCGAGGGCGCCGGCGCGGTAGGCCGTCAACAGCGGCCCCAACGGCTCGCGCACCGACAACAGGACGATCCCGAGGTCGGCTCCGAGCGGATGCAGGCCCACGGCGGACCAGTCGATCGCGCACAGCCCGCCGTCCACGCGCGCCCGCAGGTTGGCCGCCACCGCGTCGCCGTGGCTGAGCACACGGGGCAGCGTCCCGAGCCGTTCCTCGAGCTCCTCGCGCCGGCGCCACAGCACCTCCGCCGCCCCGGCGAGCGGGGTGGCGTCCAACCCCCGCCAGCCGCCACCGTGCTCGAGGGACCGCAGCCGGTCCGGGAGGCTCGGACGGCTCCACCACACGGCGACCGGCTCGGCGCAGGCCGCGAACCGCCCCAGGGCCCAGGCCCGCTCCTCGCCGCTGGGTCGGTCATCAGGGACCCAGGGCGAGACGAGGGTGGCCCCGGCGCGGTCCTCGTGCACCTCCACTGCCGGCGCGCGCAGCCCGGGGGTGGTGCGGAAGGCCTCCTCGCGGGCGACCTCGACCTCCCGGCGCCAGTAGGTCCAGTGCTCGGGGTCGTGGGCGGGCGTGTCGTCCTCGCTCGGCCGCAGCAGCCGCTTCACCACCCGTGCCGGAGACCCCGGCACGAGGTAGACACCCGCGGTGCTGCTGCGCGCGGGCGCGAGCTGCTGCCACGCGGGATCGGGCCGCCACATGGAGAGGAACCTACTGGTCGCGCTCCGGATCGTGGATCGCGACGCGCACACCCTGCGCCTCGCGGATCGCGGCCAGCAACGCCTCCTGCGACGGTCGGGGGAAGCTCAGCGAGACGTCGCGGACAGGGGCCGGCAGCGCTCGCAGGTCGTGGTCGTCGAGCACCGCGGCGAGCGCAGGGCGGTCGCCGCCCACGAGCAGCAACGGCACCGGGGTCGGGTCCAGCAGGAGTACGGCGGCGCGGTCGGCGGCCGCGGCGTACGACGCCCTGGCCTGGTTGTCACGGCGGCGGGCGAAGCGCTGCTGGCTCTGCCCGCCGGCCTTGCTACGGCCCTGGACGTGCCGACGCGAGACCTTGGTGGCCACCGGTGTCGTCCCATGCAGGCGGGCGACCGCGTGCCCCGCCTTGCGCGCGAGCAGGACGCCCCAGTCCGCCGGGGCAGCGAGGAGATCGGGCAGGGTCGCCGGATCCTCGATCGGCCGTCCGTACGGCGCCCGGACCTCCGCGAAGGCGCCGTCGGCGCCGACCAGACGCAGGACGCCGGCCTCGGCGCCCACCGCCACCGGGTGGTGGCGGGCGTCGAAGCCGGCGTACCAGCGTTCCCAGCGCTCCGGTGCCACGACCAGGTGGCGCAGCGGACCGTCGATCGCCGGGTCTCAGACGTTGAAGCCGAGGGCGCGCAACTGCTCGCGGCCGTCGTCGGTGATCTTGTCGGGACCCCACGGCGGCATCCAGACCCAGTTGATCGTGACGTCGTTGACCATGCCCTCCAGCGCGCTGTGGGTCTGATCCTCGATCACGTCGGTCAGCGGGCAGGCCGCCGACGTCAGCGTCATGTCGAGGACGACGTTGTGCTCGGGGTCGAGGTGCACGTCGTAGACGAGGCCGAGGTCGACGACGTTGATCCCGAGCTCGGGGTCGACGACGTCCTTCATCGCCTCGGTGACCTCGTCCTTGGTCAGGGTGGTGGTGCCGCCGCCGAGGTCGACCTCGGGCAGGTCGGAGTGGTCGCTCATGACGGGTCCTCCTGTGCAGTCGGATGGGTGGGTGCCGCGGCCTCGAGAGCGGCGCCGCCGCCGGCCTGGCTGGTCGCGTCCTTCCAGGCCATCCAGGCCAGCAGGGCGCACTTGACGCGGGCCGGGAACTTCGCGACGCCGGCGAAGGCGATGCCGTCGCCCAACACGTCCTCGTCGGGCTCGACCTTGCCGCGGCCGTGCATCAGCTCGAGGAAGTCGGCGTGGACGACGGCCGCCTCGCGCACCGGCCGGCCGATGAGCAGCTCGGTCAGCACCGAGGTCGACGCCTGGCTGATGGAACAGCCCTCGGCGGCGTACGACACGTCGGCCACCACGGCCTCGGTGCCCTCGCCCTCGAGGTGCACGCGCAGGGTCACCTCGTCGCCGCAGCTGGGGTTGACGTGGTGCACCTCCGCCTCGAAGGGCTCGCGGAGCCCGGCGTTGAGCGGGTTCTTGTAGTGGTCGAGGATGATCTCCTGGTACAGCGCGTCCAGGTCCTGGCCGGGGGCGGAGGAACTCATGCGCCCACCCCCGTCGTCGTGGGCACGGTCCCGAAGTAACGCTGGGTGTGCGCGAGCCCCTCGATGAAGGCGTCGATCTCCGCCGGGGTCGTGTAGAGGTAGGACGACATCCGCGCCGAGCTCTGCACCCCGAACCGCGCGTGCGCCGGCTTGGCGCAGTGGTGACCGGCCCGGACGGCGATGCCGCGGGAGTCGAGCACCTGGGCGATGTCGTGCGGGTGGATGCCCTCGACCTCGAAGGAGATCGCGCCGCCGCGCTGCTCGGCGGTGCGCGGCCCGAGGATCCGGACGCCCGGGAGGGTCGCCAGTCCCTCCAGCGCGTAGCCGGTGATGGTCTCCTCGTGCCGCCGGATGGCGTCGAGCCCGACGCTGGTGAGGTAGTCGACCGCGACGCCGAGGCCGACGGCCTCCGCGATCGGCGGGGTGCCGGCCTCGAACTTGTGCGGGATCGCGGCGTAGGTCGAGCGCTCCATCGCGACCGTCGCGATCATCTCGCCGCCGCCCAGGAACGGCGGCATCTGCTCGAGGATCGCGCGGCGGCCCCAGAGCACGCCGATGCCGGTGGGCCCGACGACCTTGTGGCTGGTGAAGACCAGCAGGTCGGCACCGGAGGTCACGACGTCGACCGGCATCTGGGGTGCCGCCTGCGAGGCGTCGACCACGACGATCGCGCCCACCTCGTGCGCCCGCCGGGCGATGTCGGCGACCGGGTTGATGGTGCCGAGCATGTTGGACACCCACGTCAGCGACACGATCCGGGTGCGCTCGGTGATGAGCGCGTCGATGTCGCTCAGGTCGAGCTGACCGTCGTCGGTGAGCCCGAACCACCGCAGGGTCGCGCCGGTCCGCTCGGCGAGCATCTGCCACGGCACGATGTTGGAGTGGTGCTCCATCTCGGTGATGACGATCTCGTCGCCCTCCCCGAGCCGGTCCCACTGCGCCGCTCCGGTGTCGATGCCACGGGCGTCACCCAGCGAGCGGGCCACCAGGTTGAGCGCCTCGGAGGCGTTCTTGGTGAAGATCACCTCATCGCGCGAGGGCGCGTTGAGGAACGCGGCGACCTTGTCGCGCCCACCCTCGAACGCCTCGGACGCCTCCACTCCGAGCTGGTGCATCGCCCGCGCCACGTTGGCGTTGTGGTGCTCCAGGTGGTCGACCATCGCGTCGATGACCACCTGCGGCTTCTGCGAGGTGTTGGCGCTGTCGAGGTAGACCAGCGGGTGCCCGCCGGCGAGCGTGCGCTCGAGGATCGGGAAGTCCTGCCGGATCATCTCCAGCTCGGGGAGGAGTCCCTCCATGAGCGTCCTTCCTGCGTCGTGAGAAGTGGTGCCGGCCTCAGACGGCAGCGGTGGTGAAGCGCTCGTAGCCGTTCGCCTCGAGCTCGTCGGCGAGCTCGGGGCCGCCGTTCTCGGCGATCCGGCCGTCGACGAACACGTGCACGTGGTCGGGCTTGATGTAGCGCAGGATCCGCGTGTAGTGCGTGATCAGCAGCACGCCCTTGCCCTCCTGCTCACGGAAGCGGTTCACGCCCTCGGAGACGATGCGCAGCGCGTCGATGTCGAGGCCCGAGTCGGTCTCGTCGAGGATTGCGACCTTGGGGTTGAGCAGCTCGAGCTGGACGATCTCGTGCCGCTTCTTCTCGCCACCGGAGAAGCCCTCGTTGACGTTGCGCTGGGCGAAGGCGGTGTCCATCTGGACCCGCTGCATGGTCTCGTTGACCTCCTTGACCCACGTACGCAGTTTGGGCGCCTCGCCGTCGATCGCGGTCTTCGCGGTCCGCAGGAAGTTCGACACCGAGACGCCGGGAACCTCGACGGGGTACTGCATCGCGAGGAAGAGGCCGGCGCGGGCGCGCTCGTCGACGCTCATCTCCAGGACGTCCTCGCCGTCCAGGGTCACCGAGCCGGAGGTGACGGTGTACTTCGGGTGGCCCGCGATCGAGTAGGCCAGGGTCGACTTGCCGGACCCGTTGGGGCCCATGATCGCGTGGGTCTCGCCGCCGTTGATGGTCAGCGTGACGCCCTTGAGGATCTCCTTGGGACCGTCCTCGGTGTCGACCGAGACGTGCAGGTCCTTGATCTCGAGGGTGCTCATGTCAGGGGTGCTCCTTGTGCGTGGGAAGGTCGGTCAGCCGAGTTCGAGCAGGTGACGCTCGAGCTCGGACTCGACGGTGGTCTGCAGGCGCTCCTCCAGGGCGGGGACGCCGATCTTGCGGATGAGGTCGGCGAAGAAGCCGTGGACCACCAGGCGGCGGGCCTCCTCCTCGCTCACCCCGCGCGAGCGCAGGTAGAACAGCTGCTCGTCGTCGAACCGGGCGGTCGCCGAGGCGTGGCCGGCACCCTCGATCTCGCCGGTCTCGATCTCGAGGTTCGGCACCGAGTCGGCGCGGCAGCCGTCGGTCAGCACGAGGTTGCGATTCTCCTCGTAGGTGTCGATGCCCTCGGCCACCTTGCGGATCAGCACGTTCCCGATCCAGACGGTGTGGGCGTCCTCGCCCTGCAGCGCGCCCTTGTAGACGACGTTGCTCTTGGTGCGCGGCGCCGTGTGGTCGGCGAAGATCCGGTGCTCGAGGTGCTGGCCGGCGTCGGCGAAGTAGAGCCCGAGCAGCTCCGCGGAACCACCGGGACCGTCGTAGGTGACGTTGGCGTCCATCCGGACCAGGTCGCCGCCGAAGCTGATCGCGACGTGCTTGTAGGTGGCGTCGCGGCCGACCTTCGCCTGGTGGTGGCTCAGGTGCACCGCGTCGTCGGCCCAGTCCTGCAGCGACACGACGGTGACGTCGGCACCGTCGCCGACGGCGATCTCGACGACCTGCGCGAGCGCGGCCGAGCCGGAGTGGCTGAGCACCACGACCGCCCGGGAGTGCGCGCCGAAGCGGAGCGCGACCCGACCGGCCTCGGTGTTGTCGGCGTCGGTGCCGGCCAGGTCGACCATCACGGGCTCGGCGACCTCGAGGTCGGCGGGCACGTCCACGAGCAGCACCGAGGGGACCTCGGCGAGCACGCGCGCGGCGAACCGGCTGTTGGGCACCCAGCCGCTGATCCCCTTCAGCGCCTCGGCCTCGGCGCCGTCGACGCCCTCGACCCGGACACCGTCGGGGGTGTTCCAGGTGCAGGTGGTGGTGCTGGTCCGGAACGGCGCGTCGGCGTGCAGCTCCTTGAGCCGCTTCAGCGGGGTGAACCGCCAGATCTCGTCCTTGCGGCCCGGCACGGGGTGGTCGGCGACGTCCCAGGACCCCGCGGGGTGCAGGTGCGAGAGCACCTTGTCGGTCGTCTCCACCGCCCGCGCGGCGGCGGGCTCTTGCGTCACAGTCACAGTCGTCCTTCGTGGTCTGGTGGGTTGCGGATCGGGCGTCGGCGGGTCAGCCGACGGCGCCCTCCATCTGCAACTCGATGAGCCGGTTGAGCTCCAGGGCGTACTCCATCGGCAGCTCCTTGGCGATCGGCTCGACGAAGCCGCGCACGATCATCGCCATGGCCTCGTCCTCCTCCATGCCGCGGCTCATCAGGTAGAAGAGCTGGTCCTCGGAGACCTTCGAGACGCTCGCCTCGTGGCCCATCGACACGTCGTCCTCGCGGACGTCGACGTAGGGATAGGTGTCGGAGCGGCTGATCTGGTCGACCAGCAGCGCGTCGCACAGGACGTTGGACTTGGAGCCGTACGCGCCCTCGTTGACCTGCACGAGACCGCGGTAGGACGTCCGCCCGCCGCCGCGCGCCACCGACTTGCTCAAGATCGAGCTGGAGGTGTGCGGGGCCGCGTGCACCATCTTGGCGCCGGCGTCCTGGTGCTGGCCCTCGCCGGCGAAGGCGATGGAGAGCGTCTCGCCCTTGGCGTGCTCGCCCATGAGGAACACGGCCGGGTACTTCATGGTGACCTTGGAGCCGATGTTGCCGTCGACCCACTCCATGGTGGCGCCGGCCTCGCAGGTCGCGCGCTTGGTCACCAGGTTGTAGACGTTGTTGGACCAGTTCTGGATGGTCGTGTAGCGGCAGCGGCCGCCCTTCTTCACGACGATCTCGACCACCGCGGAGTGCAGCGAGTCGGAGGAGTAGATCGGCGCGGTGCAGCCCTCGACGTAGTGCACGTAGGCACCCTCGTCGACGATGATCAGCGTCCGCTCGAACTGGCCCATGTTCTCGGTGTTGATCCGGAAGTAGGCCTGCAGGGGAATGTCGACGTGCACGCCCGGCGGCACGTAGATGAACGACCCGCCGGACCACACGGCGCTGTTGAGCGCGGAGAACTTGTTGTCACCGATCGGGATGACGGTGCCGAAGTACTCCTTGAAGATCTCCGGGTGCTCGCGCAGCGCGGTGTCGGTGTCGAGGAAGAGCACGCCCTGACGCTCGAGCTCCTCGTTGATCTTGTGGTAGACGACCTCGGACTCGTACTGCGCGGCGACGCCGGCGACCAGGCGCTGCTTCTCCGCCTCCGGGATGCCGAGCCGGTCGTAGGTGTTCTTGATCTCCTCGGGCAGGTCCTCCCACGTCTGGGCCTGCTTCTCGGTGGAGCGCACGAAGTACTTGATGTTGTCGAAGTCGATGCCGTCGAGCTCGGCACCCCAGCGGGGCATCGGCTTGCGGTCGAAGAGCTTGAGGCCCTTGAGACGGAAGTCGAGCATCCACTCGGGCTCGTCCTTCTTCCCCGAGATGTCGCGGACGACGGCCTCGCTCAGCCCGCGCTGGGCGCTGGCGCCGGCCACGTCAGGGTCGGCCCAGCCGAACTCGTAGCGGCCGATCCCCTCGAGTCCGGGATTCAGCTCCTCGATGCTGGGCTGGGTTCCGGTGGTCGGGGAGGTGGTCATGAGGACGCTCCGTTCTTGTCGGGGTTCACGCGTGTGGTGTCGGGGATGCAGGTGGTGCAGACCCCGTCGCCGTGGGCGATGGTGGCCAGCCGCTGCACGTGGCGGCCGAGGATCCGGGAGATGACCTCGGTCTCGGCCTCGCACAGCTGGGGGAACTCGTGGGCGACGTGGGAGACCGGGCAGTGCTGCTGGCACAGCTGCTCCCCCACCGGCGCCTGGCGCACCGACGCGGCGTAGCCGTGGCGGCTGAAGACCAGGGCCAGCACCTCGGCCGGGCTGAGCTCCGGGTGGCTCCCTGCGAGTTCGGCGAACTCCGCCTCGAAGGTCGAGACCCTCCGGCGCGCGAAGGCCATCACGGCCTCCTCGCCCCCGGTCTCGGCCAGGAAGCGCAGCGCGTCGGCGGCGAGGTCGTCGTAGTGCTGGTCGAAGGCGTCGCGGCCCGCCGCGGTGAGGGCGAACAGCTTGGCCGGTCGCCCGCGGCCACGGGCGGCGTGGGGTCGCGGCTCGCGCGGCTCCACCTGGCCCTCCTCGAGCAGCTGGTCGAGGTGGCGGCGTACGGCGGCAGGGGTCAGTCCCAGGCGCGCAGCCAGGGCCGCAGCTGTCGACGGGCCGTTCTCCAGGATCGAGCGGGCCACCCGCTCCCGGGTGGTGTCGGCCGGGACGTCGAGAGTCGCCGGTCCCGAGCGTGCGCGCCGCGATGTGCGGTCAGCTCGGATTTCCACAACACCAGTGTCGCCATATTCGATCGGCCCTTCAAGGAAGGTGACCCTTACCCCCACGACCCGGCGCCCGTGAGCGGCCGAGGGCCAGCATAAACTCCCCTTCCGTGCCCGCTGTCGACCCGTCCGCCGTCCCGTCCGGGCCGGCCGTCGTCGTCGACGGGCTCGTGATGACCTACGACGGCGTCCGTGCCGTCGACGGCCTCTCCCTGACGGTCGAGGCCGGCACGATCACCGCAGTCCTGGGCCCCACCGGTGCCGGCAAGACCACGACGCTGGAGACCTGCGAGGGCTACCGCGCCCCGCAGCAGGGCCGGGTGACCGTCCTCGGGCTCGACCCGCAGCGCGACCGGCAGGAACTGCTCCCCCGCATCGGTGTCATGTTGCAGTCCGGCGGCGCCTGGTCCGGGGTGCGGGCCGAGGAGATGCTGCGGCACGTCGCCTCCTTGCACGCCCATCCGCTGCCGGTGTCGCTGCTGGTCGAGCGGCTGGGCCTCGAGGACTGCGGGCGTACGCCCTACCGCCGGCTCTCGGGCGGCCAGCAGCAGCGGCTCGCGCTCGCGCTCGCGGTGGTCGGGCGGCCCGAACTGGTCTTCGTCGACGAGCCGACCGCCGGCATGGACCCGGCCGCCCGGCGCACGACGTGGGAGCTGTTGGAGGAGCTGCGCGCCGACGGCGTCACGGTGGTCCTCACCACGCACTACCTCGAGGAGGCCGAGCGGCTCGCCGACCACGTCCACATCATCGACCGTGGCCGGCTGATCGCCTCCGGGTCGCCCTTCGAGCTCACCCGGGCGGGCACCACCACCTCGATCCGGCTGGTCGTGACCGAGCCGTTCCCCCCGTCCGCCCCGGACGCACTGCGCGCCGCGCTCGGCCCCGACACCGAGGTGACGGCGCTGAACCCCCAGACCCTGCTGATCACCGGCCCCGCCGATGCCACCACGCTCGCCACCGTCAGCGACTGGTGCGAGCGCACCGGCGTGCTGCCGGAGTCGCTCACGCTCGGCAAGCACACCCTCGAGGACGTCTTCCTCCAGCTCACCGGCCGGGAGTTGCGATGAGCGGCACCTTCGCCCCGCGCCCGGGCGCCGCACCGCTGCTGCAACAGGTGCGCGCGCAGACCCTCATGGAGGCGCGGCTGATGCTGCGCAACGGCGAGCAGCTGCTGCTCGCCGTGGTCATCCCGCTGCTCGTCCTCGTCGGTGGGGTGCTCGCCGCGGACCGGCTCGACCTCGACCTCGCCGACGGCACGCCGCTGGAGGTGCTCACCCCCGGGGTGCTCGCCCTCGCGGTGATGTCGACCAGCTTCACCTCGCTGGCGATCGCCACCGGCTTCGAGCGCCGCTACGGCGTCCTCAAACGGCTCGGCACCGCGCCCCTGCCGCGCTCCGGGCTGCTCACCGGCAAGATCGGCGCGCTGCTGCTGGTCCAGGTCCTCCAGGTGGTGGTCGTCGTCGGCACGGCGCTGGTGATGGGTTGGCGTCCGACGGCCGGCCCGGTGGGCGTGCTGGGCGCCGTCGTCGCCGCGGCCGCCGGCACGGCGGCCTTCGCCTCGCTGGGCCTGTTCATCGCCGGCACGCTGCGCGCCGAGGCGACCCTCGCCGCCGCCAATCTGATCTATCTGCTGCTGATGACCGGCGGGGCGGTCGTACTCCCCGCGGCGACGTACGGTGGCTACGGCGACCTCGCCGCCTGGCTGCCCTCCGGCGCGTTGGGCGAGGGCCTGCGCGCCGCCCTCCTCGACGGCGCGTTCCCGTGGCTCGCCGTCCTGGTCCTGCTCGGCTGGACCACCGTGGGCACCGTGCTCACGGCCCGCACCTTCACCTGGGAGTGACCTGCGTGACCGCCCGTCCCCGCGCCCTGCTCGTCCTGGCCTGGGCCTCGCTCGTGGCCAACATCGGGATCGTCCTGACCGGCGGCATCGTCCGGCTCACCGGTTCCGGTCTCGGTTGCCCGACCTGGCCGCGGTGCACGGACGAGTCGTTCGTCCCGCACGGCGAGCTCGGCGTCCACGGGGTGATCGAGTTCGGCAACCGGCTGCTGACCTTCGTTGTGGCGGCCGTGGCCATTCTGACGTTCCTCGCCGCGTGGCGGCACGGCCGGCGCGAACTCCTCCTGCTCGCCCTGGTGATCGGGCTCGGCGTGCCGGCGCAGGCGGTCATCGGCGGGATCACCGTCCTCACCGACCTCAACCCGTGGATCGTGGCGCTCCACCTCCTGGTGTCGCTGGCGATGGTCAGCGCCGCGGTGCTGCTCATCCGGTGGGTCCTCGACGGTCCGGGCCCGCGCGCCGGTGTCGTCCACCGCGGCTTCCGCGCGCTCGCGTGGGCGATCTTCGCGGCCGGCTGGGGCGTGCTCTACATCGGCACCATCGTCACCGGCAGCGGCCCCCACGCCGGCGACGCGGACGCGCCCCGCAACGGGCTCGACCCGCGCGCCTGGAGCCAGTTCCACGTCGACCTGGTCTTCCTGATGCTGGGTCTCACGATCGCCGCGGTGATCCTGCTGCACGTCCTCCACGCCCCCGCCCGCGTACGCCGTCCCGCCTACGCCCTGCTCGGGGTGGAGCTCGCCCAGGGCGTCGTCGGGTTCGCGCAGTACTACCTCGGGCTGCCGATCGCGCTCGTGGCGTTGCACCTGCTCGGCGCCGCCCTGACCGCAGCGGCGATCACCTGGCTGGTGGTCGCGATGCGGGCGCCCGCGGAGGTCGCGACTCAGGCGAAGAGCGGGTCGATGGCGACCGCGACGAACAGCAGCGACAGGTAGAGGTTCGACCAGTGGAAGACGCGCATCGGCTTGATGTCGGTCAGTGCGTCGCTGCGTGAGGCGCGGCGCTCCATCAGGTGCGTCTCGATCAGGAACAGCACGCCGAGGACGATCGCGGCCGTCGGGTAGAACCAGCCGGTGCCGGCCAGCGGCCACAGCACCAGGGACGTCGCGACCATCGCGTAGGAGTAGCCGATGACCTGCTTGGACACCGCGTGCCCGGACGCCACCACCGGCAGCATCGGGACGTCGACCGTGGCGTAGTCCTCGCGGTAGCGCAGCGCGAGGGCCCAGGTGTGCGGCGGCGTCCAGAAGAAGACGACGAGGAAGAGCACCACCGGCGGCCACGCGAGCTCGCCGGTCACCGCGGTCCAGCCGATGAGGGCCGGGAAGCACCCGGCGAGACCGCCCCACACGATGTTCTGGGTCGTGCGGCGCTTGAGGACGATCGTGTAGACCAGCACGTAGAACGCGTTGGCCCCCAGCGACAGTCCGGCCGAGAGCGGGTTGACCCACGCCAGCAGGACCGCGGTGGAGAGGATCGCCAGGACGGTGGCGAAGATCAGCGCGGCGCGCGGCGTGACGATGTGGCGTGGGAGCGCCCGCCGCCGGGTGCGCCGCATCTGCTCGTCGATGTCGCGGTCGTAGACGCAGTTGTAGGCCGACGCCGAGCCGGCCGAGAGCGCCCCGCCGACCACCGTCGCCAGCACCGTGCCCAGGGGCGGGATGCCGCGCGCGGCGAAGAACATCACCGGCACCGTCGTCAGCAGCAACAGCTCGATCACGCGCGGCTTGGTGAGCCCGAGGTATGCGGCGACGACGTCCTTCACGGTCGCTCGCTCGGCCTCGCGCCTCTCGGCGGGCACGCGGGCGTGGACCTCCGTCACGGACACCTCGGGAGTCGCGGCGCCTTGGGCGCCGGGGCAAGGATGGGGAACAGATCGAACTACCGGAGTCTAACGGCGCGCTCCCACCCCGACGAACCGGTGGTGGCGGTGGCCGCGGGGGCTGTGACACAGGTCGCGTGAGTAGGCTCGTCCTGGCGCACTCGCGCCCACCGCTACGCACCCGCGTCCTGAGAGGAATGCTCGTGAGCACCCCCGCCCTGAACTGGTCCGAGATCGACGACCGTGCGGTGGCCGTGAGCCGCGCCCTGGCCATGGACGCGGTCCAGAAGGTCGGCAACGGCCACCCCGGCACGGCGATGGCGCTGGCCCCCGTGGCCTACACGCTGTTCCAGAAGCTGATGCGTCACGACCCGGCCCACCCGGACTGGATCGCCCGCGACCGGTTCGTGCTGTCGGCCGGCCACAGCAGCATCACCCTCTACACCCAACTGTTCCTCGGCGGGTTCGGCCTCGAGCTCGACGACCTCAAGGCGCTGCGCACCTGGGACAGCAAGACGCCGGGCCACCCCGAGCACGGCCACACCACCGGGGTGGAGACGACCACCGGCCCGCTCGGTCAGGGCATCGCGAACGCCGTCGGCATGGCGATGTCGGCGCGCCGCGTCCGCGGTCTGCTCGACCCCGGGGCCGCCGAGGGCCAGAGCCCCTTCGACCACGACGTCTACGTGATCGCCAGCGACGGCGACCTCCAGGAGGGCGTCAGCGCGGAGGCGTCCTCGCTCGCCGGGCACCAGGAGCTGGGCAACCTCACCGTCATCTACGACGACAACCGGATCTCGATCGAGGGCGACACCGACATCGCCTTCACCGAGGACGTCGCGAAGCGGTACGAGGCCTACGGCTGGCACGTCCAGACCGTCGACTGGACCAACGACGGCAAGGACTACGTCGAGGACCTCGAGGCGCTGTGGGCCGCCCTGCACGCCGCCCGCGCCGTCACCGACCAGCCGAGCATGATCGTCCTGCGTACGATCATCGCCTGGCCCGCGCCCACCGCCCAGGGCACCGGCGCCTCCCACGGCTCCGCCCTCGGCGCCGAGGAGGTCGCGGCCACCAAGAAGATTCTGGGGCTCGACCCCGACGAGCACTTCGCGGTCCCGGCCGAGGTGCTCGAGCACACCCGCGGCCTGGTCGAGCGCGGCAAGGCAGCGGGTGCCGCCTGGGACGAGCAGTACCGCGCCTGGGCGAAGGCGAACCCCGACGCCGAGGCGCTGCTGCACCGCCTCAAGCGCGCCGAGCTCCCCGAGGGTTGGGCGGCCGACCTGCCGTCCTACGACGCCGACCCCAAGGGCATCGCGACCCGCAAGGCCTCGGGCGAGGTCATCACCGCCATCGCGCCGCGGCTGCCGGAGCTGTGGGGTGGCTCGGCCGACCTGGCCGACTCCAACAACACCACGCCCAAGGGCGAGCCGTCGTTCATCCCGGACCACCGCTCCACCGACGACTTCAGCGGTCACCGCTACGGGCGGGTGCTCCACTTCGGCATCCGCGAGCACGCGATGGGTTCGATCATGAACGGCATCGCGCTGCAGGGCCTGACCCGCGTCTACGGCGGCACCTTCCTGGTGTTCTCCGACTACATGCGTCCCGCGGTGCGGCTCGCCGCCCTCATGGGCCTGCCGACCACCTACGTCTGGACCCACGACTCCATCGGCCTGGGCGAGGACGGTCCGACCCACCAGCCGATCGAGCACCTGGCCGCGCTGCGCGCGATCCCCGGTCTCGCGGTCGTCCGGCCCGCCGACGCCAACGAGACGGTCGCGGCCTGGAGGGCGCGGCTGGAGCGCACTGACGGACCCGTCGCCCTCGCCCTGACCCGGCAGAACGTGCCGACCTTCCCCCGCGGCGAGGACGGCTTCGCCGACGCCGAGGCCATGACGACCGGGGTGGCCCGCGGCGGCTACGTCCTGGTCGACGCCGAGGGCGGGGAGCCCGACGTCGTGCTCATCGCGACCGGTTCCGAGGTGCAGATGGCCGTCGAGGCCCGCACCCTGCTGGCCGACAAGGGCGTACGTGCCCGGGTCGTGTCGCTGCCGTGCCGGGAGTGGTTCGACGCCCAGGACCAGGCCTACCGCGACTCCGTGATCCCCCCGACCGTCAGGGCGCGGGTCAGCGTCGAGGCCGGGGTGGCGATGGGCTGGCGCGAGCTGGTCGGCGACGCCGGGCGCTCGGTCTCGATCGAGCACTTCGG